>CAZEMQ010000186.1:0-1509 GCA_964513435.1 uncultured Muribaculaceae bacterium | reverse complement strand
AACAAACAAGAATAACCAACTTAAGAATATTGATGTTTGTAATGACTTTTTGCTATTTGTTTTTTAAAAGAAGATAGTTTCCAAGGATGAGTCATTGGAGGGATATATTTCTTTTTTTCTTTCTTTTCAATAACATTTTCATCAAAGTTTATAGAAACTCTTTCGTTTCGCTCTAAGGGTTTTAATTCATAGATATTATCATCAATAGTAACAAGTAAATCGTCATTAAAAGCTTTAATAACTAAACATTCTGTTTTAGGTAAAAAACATTTTAATTGTCCGTTTAAATAGGGCTGATAATATTTACCATAGTATTTAATAGAATTACCATTATCTATTTTTCGGGGAGTTAAAACCGCAAGAGTATAGTTTATTTTTTCTTCTGTTGGAGATTGTTCAAAAACAGATTGGAACTTTGTATAATCCATGGCAAATCTTTTGTTAAAATCGGGAACAAACACATCTAAAAGATATTTATTGGCTTCTTCTAAAGTTGTAATTCCATGTAGTTTTAATTCGTTTACTAATCGACCTTGAAAGGTACCATTAGTTCTTTCTATAAGACCTTTGGCTTGGGATACAGAAGAAGTTTCAAGATCTATTCCTAATTGTTTACAAGCATAGCCATATTGAGTTAAAACATCTTTCTCACTCGTTCTTTTATCTGGATTTAAAGACATATAGTTAAATACTGTGCGATTATCAGTAAAGAATTTATATGGTATTCCATAATTCGTTAATATTTGATAAAAAACATGATAATAACCATTTAATGTTTCCTGTCTGTCAAACCAAGCACCTACTATAATTGATGTGGCTTTATCAATAGCCAAATGTAAACAGGTTTTATAATCACCAAACCAATTATGAATTGAACCATCTTGTTCGATAATCTCACCAAAATATTTAGGTTTTTCTCCTCTAGGATGTGAGTCTTCTAAAGATATTTCGTGATTTATAATAGAGTTTATCTGTTCTTCAGACATGGCTAGATTAATTTTCTTTTCATTAATCAATTTTTGTTTTGCGAATTTTCTTTTTGTTTTCTTTCTAGCTTTAGGAGATAGTATACCATTTTTGGTTAAAGTATTATAAACGAATTTATATGATACTTTAAAGTTTTCTTTTTCGATTAGCCATTCATAGAAATGTTTAAAATTCCAGTCTTGATATTTGTTACTATATAGTAGTATAATATCTTCGGAGATTGACTTATCTAGGGTTGTAAAGGGTTTCTTATTGCGATTGCCATGTACAAACCCAGATTTGCCTTTCTCCTTGTATTTAATAATAAGACGATTAATTTGTCTTATAGATAAATCGAGCTTCAAAGCAGCTCGCTTTTTGTTACCACCATGCTCCACTAGTTCTTTAATAACTTCATATTTTTTTAATTCATTCATTCTTAATTCAACCTTTCTCATATTCATCACCAAGTGATGTATTTTATTATATTTTTGGGACATAATCAAATACTAATACTTAAGACATTATCATATACTAATCATA
>CAZEMQ010000185.1:0-1530 GCA_964513435.1 uncultured Muribaculaceae bacterium | reverse complement strand
AACATTAATATAATAAATTGACATTTTTTAGGAATGATGTTACAATTTTCCTAGAAAAAGGAAATGGTATATATGAATAATTATGATAAGATTTTAACTTATGCTAAAGAGAATAATGGATATGTTACAACAAAAGAAGCTGAAAACTTAGAAGTTAATAGTACTTTTTTAAGTAATTTAGTAAATGATAAGAAATTAGAAAGAGTTGGAACTGGTATTTATAAATTACCTGAGTATCCAATTGATAACTTTTATATTTTATCTAAAAGTAGTAAGAATATGTGTTATTCTCATGCTACTGCTTTATATTTACATAATATATCTGATAGAATTCCACTAGTATATGATATTACCGTTCCATATAATTATAGTGGTAATTTATTGAATAATGAAAATGTATCACTTAGATATGTGAAAGATGATATTTTTGAACTTGGTATGATTGATATTAAAACTATTAATGATTTAACTGTTAAATGTTATGATTTAGAAAGAACATTATGTGATATTATCAAAGATAAAAATCGTATGGATAAAGAGATTTATTCTAAAGCATTAAAAGAATATGCTAGAAATAAAAATAAAGATATTTTGAAACTAGTTAAATATGCTAAAAAGTTAGATATTGAAGATGAAGTTGTTGAATTAATGGAGGTTTTATTATAGATGAATTCAGATAAATTAAATGACATTATTAAAAAGAAATCTAAAAGTAATAATAATTTAGCCCATCATCTTCATCAAATGTTTTTCTTTGAACACGTATTAATGAGGTTAGAAAAAAGTAAGTATAGAGATAATATTATTTTAAAAGGTGGTGTTTTACTTTCTTCTATTATTGGAGAGGATTTAAGAACTACAAAAGATATAGATACTACTTTAAAAAGTTTACCATTAAATATAGATTCTATTAGAAATATCTTTTACGAAATATTATCTACCCAAATAGATGATAATGTTAACTTTGAAATAGTTAGTATTAAAGATATTAGATTAGAGGATGAATATGGTGGATTTAGAATAAATGTTAAAGGTACATTTGATAAAATAAGAACTAATTTCTTTATTGAAATAACTACTGGAGATATTATTACACCAAGAGAAATAAAATATAAATATAATTCTATATTTGAAGATAAAAAAATAAATATTATGGCTTATACAATTGAAACTATTATTGCAGAAAAATTTGAAAGTATTATTAGTAAAAATATTACTACTACAAGAGCAAAAGATTTTTATGATTTATATATGCTAATGAATAAACATAAATCCTATTTTAATAATAAAAATCTTGTTAAAGCTATAGAAAATACTTTTAATAAAAGAAATACTGAATTTAATATAGATAGTTTTAAAGAGATAGTAGAAATATTAGAAGATAGTAATGCTTTAAAAAGAATATTCACTGATTATCAAAGTAAATTAGAATATACTAAAGAAGTAAGTTTTGATGATACAATTAAAGCAATTAATGAAATAATTAATATATTAGAAAAAGAATTAGTTGAAGTATAAAAAATAGAAAAA
>CAZEMQ010000184.1:0-1535 GCA_964513435.1 uncultured Muribaculaceae bacterium | reverse complement strand
ATTATATCATATACCAAACATTTAATTCAAGCATAAATCAGCATTTAATTTAAAATTTTTATTAGCCAAAATCTTATTATCATTCTCACAAACTAAAACATTAAACTTTTCTAATTCATAGCTTTTAGCAACTAGAACTTCATCTTCATCATAATAGTTAGTAGCTGATGCATCTGCGATAATATCATCAAGAGTTATTCTAGAGTCTGTTATTAAATAACTAAGTTCATAAATAGTATTATTAGCATATTTAACATTTAATGCAGAAATACCATATAAATAATAATTTTGTTCACTAACTAAACTTACCAATTCTTCATCAGTACTATTTACTATTTCATAAGTATATGTATCATAATCACTACTAGCTATTAATAAAGCATCAGTTAAATTAAATACCACAGTATTGTTTTCCTCTGTTTTACTCGAAAGTCTTCCAATTACAGTAATATTATCATAGATTCGATAATTGCTAAGTGATTCATCAACATTTACTCGCAATACATAATCACTATTAAATGCAACATAACCATTTAAAGATGTATCAGTAGTTTTATAAGAACTAAGTTCAATATAAACTGTCCCAGATATTTTACTTATTTTACCACTTATTTTAACAAATTTGTTTTGATATTCTTGATAAACTTCTGTTGAGTCACTAAAAAATGTATTGATATCTATAGTTGTCAAATCATCAACATCACAAACATAATCCTTTAAATATCCATAATCTAATACTAAAGAACCATTACAATCAAAAATTCTATAGAAAAAACTATTATAAGTACTTACCTTTTCACTACTCTTAATCTCATAAGCAAATAACGGAATACGATTAAATTGATAAAACAAAAATATATCTATAGCATAACTTAAACAAATCAAGATTACTGGTACTAATATAATTAAAAAGACATTACGATTTTTAAAAAATACCAAACTTAAAGTTACTATAAATATTCCTAAAGCTAAAGAAATTAGTCTTAATAAGCTATAATCATTAATACAAAAAGGAATAATTATTAGTATAACTCCAATTATTAATAATACAACACTTCTTTTTTTCATCTAATTATCCCCTTTCATACCTATATTATACCCTAATTATTAAATAAAAAAAAGTTGATTTGCACCAACTTTTCATTTTTTTACTATTAATTTAAAGCGTCTTTTAATTTGCTTCCAGCTTTAAATGAAGCAACTGTCTTAGCAGGAATTTTAATAGTTTCTTTAGTTAATGGATTGATACCATCACGAGCTGCTCTTTTTTTAGCAGAGAATGTTCCAAATCCTACTAGAGAAACCTTTCCTTCCTTTTTAAGGCCAGCAGTAATACCAGCAAGTGTTGCATCAAGTGCTCTTGCTGCATCAGCTTTAGTAAGTCCTGCTTCCTTAGCAATTAATTCTACTAATTCAACTTTAGACATGTTTTTTACCTCCCATACAATCTAAATTTTTTGTAAAGATGTTATCCTTACATATTAAGAGTATCAAAAAAAATGTTTAAACGCAACAAAATTTCGCAATTTTATGCG
>CAZEMQ010000183.1:0-1555 GCA_964513435.1 uncultured Muribaculaceae bacterium | reverse complement strand
GCAACTAGAAAAGGTAAAATTGATAATAAAATTAACTTCATAACTCTATTATCTAACAATTATTTTTCATATTAAAGTAAAATTATTAAATGACAAATTCGTTTAAATTTTTACTTAAATCTTTAATTTAATTTATTAAATATAATATAATAATTTTCACTTGGGGCTTTAGCTCAGCTGGGAGAGCGCTTCCATGGCATGGAAGAGGTCGCCGGTTCGATCCCGGTAAGCTCCACCAATAAAAATAAACTATTAATATTCTTATTTATATATGATTAATAAAACATTCAACATAAGGAGCATATAATGGGTATCATCGCTAATTTTTTGATTGGTTTTATTATTCTAATGGTAATTATAATTGCCATTTTAACTTTATTAATAAAATTAAAAATAATTAAATTAAAATCAGGTAAGCTAGCTGAGTTAAGAATTAAATTCTTACTAGGAAAATCAATACCTGGAAAAAAGTATGTATTTAATAATTTAATGTTTTTATATGATGGCAAGGTATCTCAAATCGATCATGTTGTTATAAATAGATATGGAGTATTTGTTATTGAAACAAAACATTGGAGTGGATTAATACTTGGATCAGATGAAAATAAAAAATGGACTTTATGTAAATGGAACAAAGAAAGCACCAGTATGATAAATCCTGTTAAACAAAATGAGAGTCATATAAAGAAACTATCTAATATATTAGAACTCGATAAATTCTTTTTTCGTAATATGGTTGTGTTTATGATTACGAGCAATATAAGTCGTGTTAAATCCGAACATGTTTATAAATCAACAAGTTTCACCAAACACCTTAAAGGTGATTATGAATGCTTCTCAACTGATCAATTAGAAAATCTATATAAAAGACTAAAAGAATTTCTTTCTATTCATGGTTTAACTCAAAAAGAATTTGATGAACATTATAAAAATAAATAGGTAAATTTACTGAAAGCGTTTTCAGAAGAATTTTATTCATATTGCTTGAAAGGGGGTTTTTATAATTCTATAATAACTCAGTAAAAAAATACTGAATTATGAAATCGCGCTTCTCTAAAAACCAACTTCATAGACTTCCAGGATATCTAAATCTATTAAAAAAACTTGCTAGACAAGGAGTAGATAATGTTTCTTGTCAAACAATTGCTGATTCACTTGATTTAAATATTGAACAAGTAAGAAAAGATATCGCATTAGTTTCTTCAGTTGATGGAGTTCCAAATAAAGGTAGAGATACACATACATTAATAAGAGATATCGAAAAGATTTTAGGTTGTGATTCAACTCATAATGCAGTACTAGTAGGAGTTGGATCATTAGGTCGAGCAATATTAAATTATGAAGGCTTTAAAAGTTATGGTTTAAATATAGTTGCAGCTTTTGACCTCGATAAAAACCTTATAAACACAAGAATACATGACATAGAAATATATGATTATTTTAAGATCGATGAAACATTACCTGATATCGATGCAAGTATCGGTATTATTTCTGTACCAGCAACTAATGCACAAGATGTTGCTAATAAATTAATGGATAACGGGATAGAAGCGAT
>CAZEMQ010000182.1:0-1619 GCA_964513435.1 uncultured Muribaculaceae bacterium | reverse complement strand
TAATAAATCAAGCATTTTAATCTTTTGGTTTCATCGTTGGGAATAATATTACTTCTCGAATTGTTTCACTACCAGTTAAAAGCATTACCAATCTATCTATTCCCATGCCCATACCACCAGCTGGAGGCATACCATACTCTAAAGCTTCAACAAAATCAATATCCATTTCATTTGCTTCTTCATTACCCAAATCTTTTTCTTTAAGTTGAGCCTCAAATCTTTCATATTGATCGATTGGATCATTTAATTCAGTAAAGGCATTAGCATATTCCGAACCGATGATAAACAATTCAAATCTTTGAGTAAAACGTGGATCTTTAGGATCTTTCTTAGCTAATGGACTTATTTCAACTGGATGCCCAAAAACAAACGTCGGTGCTACAATAGTATCTTCAACATACTTTTCAAAAAAAGCATTGACAATATGTCCATAACCAAAATGGTCTTCAATTTCAATGTGATGTTCTAAAGCTAATTTTTTAGCATCTTCAAAACTCATATCTTGGAAAAAATCAATTCCTGTCTTTTCTTTAATTAAATCGACCATATGAACTCTCCTAAAACCAGGAGCTAAACTGATGTGATGCCCTAGAAAATCTATTTCATAAGTACCATTTAATTCCATAGCACAAGTACTTACAATTCCTTCAGTTATATCCATCATTCCTTCTAAGTCTGAAAAGGCTTTATAAAGTTCTAACGATGTAAACTCTGGATTATGTTTTCTATCCATTCCTTCATTTCTAAATATCCGTCCTATCTCATAAACGGCATCCATCCCTCCAACTAAAAGACGTTTTAAAGGAAGTTCTGTAGCAATTCTTAAATACATATCGATATTTTGAGCATTATGATGTGTAACAAAAGGTTTTGCTGCTGCTCCCCCTAAAACTGTACCTAACATCGGAGTTTCTACTTCAACATAACCTAAAGCATCTAAATAATGTTGAATGGAACGAATAATTTTAGGACGAGCAAATGCAACCATTCTAGCATCATCATTCATAATTAAATCGACATAACGCCTTCTAAAACGTTCTTCGACATCATTAAGTCCATGATATTTTTCTGGAAGTGGTTTTAAAGCCTTAACTAAATGAGTATATTCTAAACATTTAATTGTAATTTCTCCAGTCTTAGTCTTCATTACAGTACCCTTAATACCAACGATGTCTCCTAAATCAGCACTCTTAAATAAATTGTAAGTTTCTTCCCCAACATCATTTATCGATATATATACTTGAATATTACCCAATTTATCTTTAATAGAAATAAAACTAGCCTTACCCATTTTTCGAATAAACATAATTCTTCCAGCAATACTTTCAGTTATATTTAATTCTTCCAATTCTTCATGAGACTTAGATGCATACTTTTCTTTTATATTTAAAGAAAAATCACTTACTTCATATCTATGCCCAAAAGGATCAATACCCAATTCTTTTATTTTCTCTAACTTTTCTCTTCTTACTAATTCCTGTTCCGTAAATTCTCGCATTTCAAATCACCTGCCCATATTTTAACATAAAAAAACAATCTTATAAACATAAGATTGTTAAAAAAATTGTTTTCTTTTAAATTTTATATATCTTTTTGCCTTTTTTAGTAACTACATATAT
>CAZEMQ010000181.1:0-1627 GCA_964513435.1 uncultured Muribaculaceae bacterium | reverse complement strand
TTTTTCTTGGAATTCTATATACTGCTAATGCACAGAAACTTCCAATCAATGCTCCCACTATAAATATTATTATATATAATATTGCGTTCATCTATTTCTTTCCTTTCATAAAATTCACTTAAATTTTGGTCAATTCAAAAAGGGGTCGTTTTTTTATTATATAGGTAAAATCGCCAGATTTTTCCTATATAACAAGGTTAAGTTTCCTTGATTCGTGCATATTTGCGAAGCAAAATGCACATCTGGCGAAGCCACTTTTCTTATAAAAAGCATATACTATAGTATGTATATGCTTCAATTTATTAGTTCTTTACAATACTTCCCCAAACTATTGCTTCAGCATCTTCATCCACTGTTCCGGTTTTTGAATATTCACCATAAGTTATTACTATAGTTTTTGGTGAACTTGAACTATTGTATCTTATATCAACTGTTTCAGTTGCATATTCACTTTCCGCTTCATTAAGTGCATCATCTATAGCATCTATAATTGAATCAGGATCAGTTTCTCCTATGTATGTTCCATCTGAATAAGTGAATTCATAGTATGAAGAAATATATTCATTAACTTTCAAATTTATACTATCACTTACTTCTCCAATTGCACTGTAAGCGATAACTTTAGAACTTTGATTTAACATACCATTATCTCCTGATAACATTGCTATAGAAACTCCTGCTAGTATCAATAATACAATAATTGTAATAATTAAAGCAATAAGTGTTATACCTTTGTTCCCTTTCATATTTACAACCTCCTTCGTAGTTTGATATTTTTATTTATTTATCATAAGTATATTTATTTTTTTACAATAAATATAACCTTAAAAACTAATTCAGCATTAATTTCTTCAAACTATTTTAACTATTAGTTTATTTCCAATTTCCTCTTTATTTTACTAATTTTATATATAAAATTCAATAATTTTAATCAAAATGTAATATAACTGTAACATTTTTGTAATATTGTATATTTTCTTTATTTTTACACATAATAGGATTATCAATTTTGTAACAAATACAAAATTCTTATTAACTATTTGAAAGGATTGAAAATATGGATAGTCCATTAAATACAAAAAAAGAATATCAGGAATATGTTAATAAAAAATCTCCTAACTCACCTATACTAAAAAATTGTTTTAATGCATTTTGGGTAGGAGGCTTAATTTGCTCTATAGGTCAAATTATTCAATCATTTTGCATTTACAATGGAATTAGTAAGGAAAATGCTGGAACCATAGTTTCTATAATTTTGATAGCTATTAGTGCATTTTTAACAGGTCTAAATATTTTTAATAAAATTGGAAAATTTGCCGGAGCAGGTTCTTTGGTACCAATAACTGGTTTTGCAAACTCTATTGTTGCTCCATCAATGGAATATAAATCTGAAGGATATGTTATGGGCGTTGGAGCCAAAATGTTTACAATTGCAGGACCAGTATTAGTTTATGGTATTTCAACAGCTATTATTATTGGATTAATTTATTTACTTTTTAATACACCTAGTACATTAGTTTAAAAATTTCTAAAATCTGTGCTAATTTATTAACAATTAAGTGCTACTGCATTTATTATAATTAAAAAGGAGAGAATACTATAATGCAAAAATTAGGAAAACAAACAA
>CAZEMQ010000180.1:0-1630 GCA_964513435.1 uncultured Muribaculaceae bacterium | reverse complement strand
ACTGATTTTGATATAGTTGCTATTAATGATGTAGGAAATGTAGAGGATTTAGCTTATTTAGTTAAATATGATTCAGTGCATAGATCATTTCATGAAGATGAAATATCTTTTGAAGGAAGTGATTTGATTGTAGCAGGAAAACACATTAAAGTTTTTAGTGAAATGGATCCTGCAAATTTACCTTGGAAAGATTTAGATGTTGATTTAGTTCTTGAATGTACAGGTAAATTTACTTCATATGATGATGCTCAAAAACATATTGATGCTGGAGCTAAAAAAGTTCTTATTTCTGCACCTGGTAAAGGTTTGATGAAGACAATAGTTTATAATGTTAATCATGAAGAATTAACTGATGAAGATGTAATTGTTTCTGCTGCAAGTTGTACAACTAATTGTTTGGCACCGGTTTTAAAAGTTATTAACGACAAGATTGGTATTAAAAAAGGTTTTATGACTACAGTGCATGCATATACTAATGATCAAGCAACCCTTGATATTGCTCATAAAAAAGGAATTAAAGCAAGAAGAGGACGTGCTTGTGCCCAAAATATTGTTCCAGCTAGTACAGGTGCTGCTAAAGCAATAGGTTTGGTAATTCCATCGCTTTTAAATAAAATGGATGGTAATGCTTATCGTGTTCCAGTTGCAGATGGGTCTGTGATTGATGTAACATTAGAACTAGCAAATAATACTACTGTTGAGGAAATAAATAAGATTCTTGAAAGTGCTCAAAATGAAACTTTGAAATTTACAATGGATCCAATAGTTTCTAGTGATATTTTAGGAAAAAAATATGGAGCAGTTGTTGATGGACTTTCAACAAGCATTGTTGAAGCTGATGGGACTCAACTTGTAAAGGTTGTTGCTTGGTATGATAATGAATATGGTTATACTGCTCAAATGCTTAGAACAGCTAAGAAGATGTTTAGTTAAAAGTTGGGAAATCCGGCTTTTTTCTTGTCTTAAAAATTCTTGAATAAATTTATTAATCATGATAAAATTGTGATTGTAAGGATAGATGAATATGAGTAAGAGAAGAAAAATAGAAAGATATTTGATAGTTATAGCTTTAGTTGTTTTTGCAGTATTAAGTGTTACATATGCTTTTTTTCAAGCTCAAATAAGTGATGGTGCTAGTCAAGATGTAGATATAATAACTAAAACAACTGATTCTTTAATTTTTGATGTTGGTGATGAAATTAATTTGAGTATTAATCAATTTAATTTTGGTGTTGATGATGGTAATTTAACGGATAATACTACAGCCAGTGCGACGTTACTTGCTAATAATGATACCAATAGTGCTAACTATACATATTATGTTTATTTTAAAATTAATACAAATGAATATGTTTATACAACGACTGATCAAAAACCAGAAATAATTTTGACTATAGAAGGTCCTGATGGTGAAATTACTTCTATTGAAGGTCTTACTTATGATACTGATTTAGGTGGGTTTGATATTACTACAGCTAGTGGAATATATGCAATTGCTAGTGATTATCCAATAACTTCTATTTCAAGTACAGAGTCAACCGTGCAAAATTGGGAATTTACTGTAACGTTTATCAATCTTGAAACCAATCAAGGGGATAATGCCGGCAAAAGCATGAATGCTGAGGTAATT
>CAZEMQ010000179.1:0-1630 GCA_964513435.1 uncultured Muribaculaceae bacterium | reverse complement strand
TGTCAAAGTTTTTTAAGAAAAAAGGAGAGAAAATGTTAGCATATATAAAAGGAGAGCTTGCAGAAAAGCAAATAGGATATATAATAATAGATGTAAATGGATTAGGATATAAAATATTTATGTCAGACTTTGGAATAGAAAAAGTAGGAAATATAGGAGAAATCGTAAAAGTACACACATATTATAAAGTTTCTGAAGATGATGTAAGTATATATGGATTTGCTACAAAAGAGGAACTTAGAATGTTTGAACTTTTAATACAAGTAAGTGGAATTGGAGCAAAAACAGCAGTGGCAATGCTAGGATGTATTGAACCATCACAATTTGCAATAGCAATAATATCAAATGATATAAATACATTAAAGAAAATTCCTGGAGTTGGTCCAAAATCAGCTCAAAGAATTGTATTAGAATTAAAAGATAAATTGAAGAAAGAACAACAAATAGCAGAATTATCAAATGCTACATTAGAACAACAAACAAAAGTTAAACAAATAATTGTTAATGATGGTAAAGTTGAAGAAGCAATTTCTGCACTTCAGGTATTAGGATATCAAAGAAAAGATATAGATAGAGTTATAACACAAATTGATGTAAACAATTTGACACTAGAAGATATTATAAAACAAGGATTAAAACTTATTTCAAGATAGAATGGAGAGAAGCAAATGGCAGAGGCAATAAAATATGAATTACTACATATAGACAAAAATTCAGGTGCAAGAAGAGGAGTAGTGCATACACCACATGGAGATATACAAACACCTGTATTTATGCCAGTCGGAACACAAGCAACTGTAAAATCGATGACTCCAGATGAGTTAAAAGATGAAGTAAATGCAGAAATAATACTGGCAAATACATATCATTTATATATGAGACCTGGACATGAGTTAGTAAAAGAAGCAGGTGGACTTCATAAATTTATGAACTGGGATAGGCCAATTCTTACAGATAGTGGAGGATTTCAAGTATTTAGTTTAAGCGGACTAAGGAAAATAACAGAAGAGGGCGTGAAATTTAGTTCTCATTTAGATGGAAGTAAGCATTTATTTACACCTGAAAAAGTTATGGAAATAGAGGAGGCTCTTGGTGCAGATATTATAATGGCTTTTGATGAGTGTTGCCCATATCCATCATCTTATGAATATACAAAAAATTCTATGGAAAGAACAACAAGATGGGCAAAAAGATGCAAAGATGCACATACAACAGAAAATCAAGGATTATTTGGAATAATACAAGGAGGATTTTATAAAGATTTAAGGGAAAAATCGGCAAAAGATTTGATTGAATTAGATTTTCCTGGCTATGCGATAGGAGGAATAAGTGTAGGGGAACCGAAGGAGGAATTCTTAGATATTTTAAGATACACTACACCTCTTATGCCAGAAAATAAACCAAGATATTTGATGGGTGTAGGAACACCAGATTATTTGATTGAAGCAGCCCTTGCTGGTATTGATATGTGTGACTGTGTTTTGCCAACTCGTTTAGCAAGACATGGAACAGCACTTACATCAAAAGGAAAAATTGTTGTAAGAAACGCAACATATGAAAGAGATTGGACAACTTTAGATGATGAGTGTGATTGTTATACTTGCAAGAATTATACAAAAGCATATATAAG
>CAZEMQ010000178.1:0-1638 GCA_964513435.1 uncultured Muribaculaceae bacterium | reverse complement strand
TTCACCTATTAGTCATATATAGTTTTGAAATCAACATTATATTAATCTTAAACAAGTCATATCCCCTTCTAAAACTATTATACTATATTTAACAATGTATTTCATCAAAAAACTCAATCGTTCAATTTATCTTCGATGCACATGTCAAATAATTTTTGTTCCCAATCAATTCTATGTATAAGATTTAATTAAAATATACTCAAGCCGCTTTATGTTTGGACAGATGAGAGTATTGAAACACATTTTTTATCATGTTTTGTTTCCTTATTAATCTTAATAATACTGGCGTGAATACACAATTCTCCTCGATAATCAGTCTTCTAACTTCTTTTCAATTATCTACTCGCCTTAATCTTCTAATAACCAATCTATAACATTTTTCTTTTTTATACCCTCAAAATCAGTATCTAAATCATCATCTAATGTTAATATATATTTAGGATAATTATCATTTATTTTTCTAAGGGGAGCTAATTCTCTTTCCAATATACTTTTATTGTTGTTGCTCTCCTCTCTTGTAGTTAATGCTACTTGATAATAAATAGTACTTTCCGAATTTTTAGCAACAAAGTCAACTTCTAAATCATCATATTTACCTATATAAACTTCATATCCTCGTCTTAACAATTCTAAATAAACCACGTTTTCTAGTATATGTCCCATATCTTTACCAGAACTTTGACCCAACATATAGTATCTAAGCCCAATATCCACAGCATAATATTTTTCTTGGGTTTTCAAAAATTCTTTTCCTTTTATATCATATCTATTAGCTTTATAAACAATATAGCTATCTATTAAAGCCTGGACATAAATAGAAATTGTATTATATGAATTTTTTGCCAATCCCTCAAAATGATTACTTATATTTTTCACGCTAGTTCTATTTCCTATATTATCATATAAATACTTTGTAATACGTTCTAAAGTATTCTTATCTGTAATTCCTTTTCTTTGCATTACATCTTTAAATAAAATTGTACTATATATTCCGTCTAAAAATAAACGAATATTTTCGGGGTTTATTTTAAATAACTCTATGGCTTGTGGAAATGAACTATATTGTAAATAATCTCTGAACTTCCTAGATATATCAGTTTTATCTTCAAAAGCTGATAAGTATTCTTTAAAAGACAAAGGTAACATTTTTATTTCAATATATCTTCCTGTAAGTAACGTTGCTAATTCTGAAGATAAAAGCCAAGCATTAGAACTAGTTATATATAGATCAACATCTTTATTAATAAAAAGACTATCCACCGTTTTTTCAAATTCTTCTACTCTTTGAATTTCATCTAAAAAAATATATGTTTTTTTACCTTTAATTAATTTCGATTTTAAATGTGTATATAACTTCTTTCTATCCTGTAATTCCTCATAGTTCGCATCTTCAAAGTTAATAAATATTATTTGCTCATCTTTTATACCATTCTCTTTTAAATAATCTCTAAACAATTCTAATAACGTAGACTTGCCACATCTTCTAATGCCTGTTATAACTTTAATTATTTGTTGATCCTTAAAGTTTTTTAGTACTGACAAATAAATATCTCTGTTAACTCTATTCATAAGTTATCCTCCCATCTATTTATATTATATAGCACCCACCGCCTTAGTCAAGTTTTTTCAAAAAAATGA
>CAZEMQ010000177.1:0-1677 GCA_964513435.1 uncultured Muribaculaceae bacterium | reverse complement strand
TATCTCCATTTGATAATTGATCATTATCTGAGAAAAATTGTCCATTTCTATAATTATGACCTAATATCAATGCATTTGTTCCAGGTACATTTAATTCAGTTACAGTTGTTGTAATATCATCACAAGTTGCAATTTGTAAAATTCCAACTGATTTTGATAATGAACCAACTGTTACTTTTTCAAGAACAGGATATTCAATGCCTGTTTTAGCAATTTTTATTACACCTTTTACTTCATAATCATCTAAATAAGTTTTTGTTCTTCCTGATGTTGATGATGTTGATGAAGTATCAGAACTTGCCACCACATTAAAATCATCTATAGATACCGAAGTTGTAGTCTCTTCAGTTTCATCTTCACTGTCATTATTTAAATTATTATAAAACTCTTGAATTACATCAGCATTTTCATTTTCAATAATACGTTCACTTATAGCTGTATAACCAAAATATCCTAATAAAGCTATAATTCCAATTATTACTATTACTAATAAAACAGTTAAGATATCAGCATATCTTTTTCCACTTCTTAATTTACTCATATCTTACATCTCCTTTTATTTAAAATATCCACGCTTATAGTTATTATAACATATAAAGCAACGGATTTCAAGATGTATAAACTTTAGAAATAAAATTTCATTACTTTTAATTCTTTTTTGTTTTTAAACTTTCTATTTGCGAATATCTTAGTATATCAATCTCATATTTTTCTCTATTTTGCTTTACCACAGTATCTAAAACTAAAGCTGATTGAAGCATAATAAAAGCAAACAACATTATTCCAGTTGCCAAAATTGCTGATGGGAATTTAGTAATATAATGTGTTCTCATAAATTCAACTATTACAGGCACTCCTATAGCTAGTCCAATTATAGCAAATATTAATGATAATATTCCATAAAATAAAAATGGTTTAAAATCTTTAAACATTTTAAGAATAGTTTTACATACTTTTATTCCATCTCTTACTGTATTTAATTTTGAACTACTTCCTTCTGGTCTATCTCTATAAACTATTGGAACTTCTTTAATAATAAATTTTTTATCTAATGCATGAAGAGACATTTCTGTTTCAATCTCAAATTTAGGACTTAAAACAGGCATATTCTTTACGAAAAATCTATTAAAAACTCTATATCCTGTCATAATATCTTTTAAATTAGTATGAAAAGCAAAATTAATAGATTTTTTTACTATATTATTTCCAAATTCATGAAAATGTCTTTTATTTTCCTTTTGATAAGTACCATTTGTAAGTCTATCTCCTATTGCCATATCTGCTTCTCCATTAACAACTGGTTCTATTAGTTTATGAACTTCTTCTGCAGGATAAGTATCGTCTCCATCTACCATAATATAAATATCTGCATCAATATCACGAAACATGCTTCTTACAACATTTCCTTTTCCGTTGTCTATATTCATGTCTTACAATAGCTCCATTTTTCTTAGCTATTTCAGCAGTTTTATCTTTCGAATTGTTATCATAAACATAAATATCAGCATCTGGCAATTCTTTTCTAAAATCTTTAATTACTTTTTCTATTGTAATTTCTTCATTATAACACGGTATCAATACTGCTGTTTTCATCATTCTTCTCCTCTTAACATTTAATAATTCAATCTATAAATTCTATATCCATAATCATTGTATACTTCTTCAAAAATAATATTA
>CAZEMQ010000176.1:0-1703 GCA_964513435.1 uncultured Muribaculaceae bacterium | reverse complement strand
CAAATCAAGTAAAAGCAGATATGGAAACAGTAATTATATATAATGGAGATTTAGATTATGAAGTTAATTTAATTATTGCAGATAATATAGAAGAGTTAGAAGAAGTTATAAGTTTGAATGATATTGATAATGATTATCAAAAAATAGAATTAGTAGATAATGAAGTAGTCTTAAGCGAAAAATTAGCGACTTTGTTAGAAGTTCAAAAAGACGGAAATGTAACTTTTAAAGATGAAAATGATAATGAATATGAATTAAAAATTACAGCAATAGCTGAAAATTATATAAATAATTTTGCTTATATGACTAAAAACACTTATGAAAGTATTTTTGGTGAGTATTCTACTAATGTAATATTTGTAAAAACAGTTGAATTAAGTGAAGAAGATGATGAACAATTAACAAAAGATATTTTAAATAATGAAGCAGTATCTAGTATTGTTTCATCTGAAAGTACAGTAAATGAAGTAAGTGATATGATGGGTTCATTAGATTCGGTTGTAGTTATTTTAGTAGTTGCTTCTGCAATTTTGGCATTTGTTGTAATGTATAATTTATCAAATATAAATATAAGTGAAAGAGAAAGAGAAATTGCTACATTAAAAGTCTTAGGATTTTATGATACTGAGGTTGACAAGTATATTACAAAAGAAAATATTGTTTTAACAGTATTTGGAATTGCAATAGGATTAATAGCTGGTGTATATTTATCACATTTTATCATTACAACATGTGAAACAGATACATTAATGTTTGTAAGAGAAGTAAAACCGCTAAGTTTTGTATATTCTGCAACTATAACTATTGTATTTACAATTATTGTAAATATAATTAATCATATAAATTTAAGAAAAATCAATATGATAGACTCTTTAAAAAGTGTTGAATAATTTGTATTAAAATTGATTTGCTAGTTTAAATGGTAAATCAATTTTTTACTAATTAGAAAAAAATTTTGTTAACTACTAGATTTTTTTTATGAAATATGATAACAATATAAGTATACAAAAGAGAGAGGAGAAGTAACTTGCTATTACAAATAGTTTTAATAATAATAGGTTTTATATTTTTAATAAAAGGATCAGATTTTCTTGTTAGAGCTGCTGTTAGTATCGCTAAAAGATTTGGATTATCTGAAATGATAATAGGATTAACAATTTTAGCTGTTGGTACTTCACTTCCAGAGATTTTTATAACAATTACATCTGCATTAGATGGTCATTTTGATTTAATAATAGGAAATAGTATTGGAAGTAGTATATGTAATTTCTTATTTGTTATTGGACTTACAAGCATAATAAGACCTGTTAAATTTGATAAAAGAATTATAAATAGACATCTTCCAATTGGAATATTTGCAATGGTATTATTGTTACTTTTAGGTAATAATCAAGCTCAAGGTCAAGCTTATACTATAACTAGATTAGAAGGTATTTATCTTCTATTTTGGACAGTGCTTTATATTATATATACAATTTATGAAGAGAAAAAACTTCATAATGAAAAAGCTGATGAAGAGTTAATAAAAAGTGTAGAAGAAAAAGAAGACCATACTATTCCAATGATTATAGCTTTTATAATAGTTGGAATTTTAGGATTAAAATTTGGAGCAGACTTTGTTGTTGATGGAGCTACCTATATTGCAAGCGCATTAGGACTATCAGAAAAATTTATTGGTATGACAGTAGTTGCAGTTGGAACTG
>CAZEMQ010000175.1:0-1715 GCA_964513435.1 uncultured Muribaculaceae bacterium | reverse complement strand
AAAAAATTTAATCTATTCCCTTTATTTTAAGCCGAATCTCCACCACTAACATTTATTATAATGTCCATTGGTCCATACCAATTCCAAACTGCATCGACAATAAAGGTATTGGTTATATTAATTTTTACTTCTTCACCATCTGTTATATCACAGTCCTTGTAAATACCACTAGTACTTTTAGAATCACAGACAATATTTTGTAACAAACGATAATTGCCATTTGTCAACGTATCAATACTAAGAGTCAAAGTTTTGTATTCTCGAACGCTTGTAAAATTTAATAAGGAATTACCACTAGCATCCACTAGTGCATAATCGATGTTTTCAGGCATTGTAGTAGCAAAATTTAAAAGCAGAGTATTTTGTTTAGATGAACTACTTGGTGGTTGCATCTTGTTGTTGCCAAATCCTAAAACAGTTCCGCTATTTATTAAAAAGTTCCCATAAACATTAAAGGCATCCTGATTAGCTATAACATATAAAGTTATATCTTCAATAACTAAATTACTATTAGTTACAGTTATTCCATTAGAGTTGTTGCCATATAAAAGTAAGTTTCCATTACCACTTAAATACAAATCTCCGACGGATTTAATTGCTGATGTTGAAGAGGAGCCATCACTTAGTATATTTGTCGTACCATTTAACAGATTTATATTTACCCGACTAGACTTGCGATTATCGATAACACTTGAAGTATCACTAATAATAGTTACACCATTTAAATTAAGAGTTACTTCTGCAGAAGCATCGATATATACTGTCCCATTATTTAAAAGCCCTGTTAATTCATAGTTGCCACCAGAATTAATGTAAACATTATTATTAGATACTTTTACTTTTGATGAAGTAATTTGGGATAATGCACCTAAGTCAATTAATATTGTTTCTTCATCTGTTTCTTCTAATATAACATCCTCATCTTCTGTTTTCAAAAAAAATATTACTAATATACCTATAATTACTAATCCAATTACTAATAACAAAACATTTCTAAATATCTTCATAATATCCACCAGTACCCTATTTTTTATTATAATACTTTTATAATATCACTTTTAGTTATATTACCTTCACGAATTATCTTTACTTCCGATTTTTCCAATGCAACTACAGTTGATGCAATTAAATCGTTACTAATATCGCCTTTGATAAAAATTGCTACATCATCTTTTAATTTAGCAATAATTTGATTGATATCACTTTCATTTACATCTCCAGCTAAGTTAGCACTAGATGTTGCCAGTGGACAATTCAACTCTTTTAAAATCAAAAGTGCAATTTCGTGATTTGGAATTCGAACTCCAACTGTATTTGATTTAGCTGTTACCAAATTACTAATGTTATCTTTTTTCTTTAAAATTAAAGTAAGTGCTCCAGGCATAAAACAATCAATAATTTTTCTTTCTTCATCACTTACAAATGCTATTTTCTCTATTGCTTTAGAATTAGGTAACAACAAGCTTATCGGTTTACTATAATCTCTTTTCTTAGCCCGATAAATTTTATCTACTGCAACATCACTTAAAGCATTTCCTCCCAGACCATAAACTGTTTCAGTCGGAAATACTACCAACTCATTAGCATTTAATGCTGAAATTACTTCTTCTAGTTCCTTTTTAGAAACGTTTTTACTCCAATCAAATATTTTCATATTAATCACACTCTAATTATAACGATATTTTATAGTTATGTCAAAACAAATAAAAAAAAGC
>CAZEMQ010000174.1:0-1752 GCA_964513435.1 uncultured Muribaculaceae bacterium | reverse complement strand
TCACAAATTACTGATATGCAAGAAGATGTAGAAGAGGCAACATATAATGGCTCTAGCAATAACTATTTAGAGAGTTTGAGTGTAGAAGGTTATGAGTTTACTACTGACTTTTCTAAAGAGAATTTGACTTATTTTATAACCCTAGAAGAAGCAGTAGATAGTTTAGAAATAACAGCAGAAGCAGAAGATGATGATGCTAAAATATGTGTTTATGGAAATAATGATTTAAGTGAAGGAACAAATAAAATATTGATTTCAGTTACTGCAGAAAATGGAAATGTAAGATATTATAGAATTTTTGTAAATATTTAGTAGGAAAGGATAAAAACGTGGCAAAGAAAAAAATAGATATAAAAATAATAATTATAATTATTTTAATAATAATTTTAACTATATTAGTATATACTTTTTCAAAAAATAGTACATATACTTCTATAAATATTAGTGATGAAACCAGAAGTGAAGATACCATTTCTTCTAGCGATAGTAGTGCTACTAATAGTACTACTATTAGTACAACTGGTGAAATACTATCTGCATTAACTGAAAATGTGGAAGTTCATGCAACATATTATTTAGAAGAAGTTTTAGTATCAGAGAATGATTATGTAGAAGAAGGCGAATATATATTAGAATATAGTAACGGAGAGTATTTACAAGCACCATATAATTGTGTTATAACTTCTATAAACTTGCCTAACTCAGGAGAAGAGTGTAATAATAGTCACTATATTCAAATAGAATCAACAAATCAATTATCTATGTCTATTACAGTAGATGAAACTCAAGTAGATCAAATTAGCATAGGGGATGAGGCTACTATAAAAGTTAGTGCATTAGAAAATAAAGAATATACAGGATATGTTACTAAAATAAGTAGCACAGCTACAAATGGAAAATTCACTGTAACTGTTGAATTTACTAATGATGGTGAAATAAGCTTAGGAATGACGGGAACTTGTAGTATTGTGATATAATATTTATCAAAAGGAGTTTTGAATGAAAGTTTTAATAATAGAAGATGATAAAATTTTATCTGATACAATTAAACAATGTATTTGGAAACTATATGATGTGGAGCAGGAATTTGATGGATACTCTGGATATATGATGGCAAAAGAAGGCATATATGATATTATTATTTTAGATTTAATGCTTCCTGAGATGAGCGGATATGAAGTATTAAAAAAGCTACGTGAAGCTAAAATATATACGCCTGTTTTAATCCTTACAGCTAAAGACGGAATAGAGGATAAGTTAAAAGGATTTAATTATGGTGCTGATGATTATTTAGTAAAGCCCTTTGAAAGAGAAGAATTAATAGCAAGACTTACAGCAATAATAAGAAGAACAAAGGGAAAATATGCTGAGGATATAATTGAATTTAAGGATATGAAATTAAATCCAAAGAGCAGAAAAGTATTTATAAATAATGAAGAAATATTACTTCAAGGAAAACAATTTGACATATTAGAATATTTACTAAATTCTAAAAACACTATTATAACTAAAGAGCAGATTTTTGAAAGAATTTGGGGATTTGACTCAGACACAACAACTAATGTTGTTGAAGTATATGCAAGTGGGCTAAGAAAAGTGCTAAAAAAATATGACTATGATAAATATATAAAAACTATTAGAGGAGTGGGCTATATACTATCTGATTAGAAAGGAATTTTTATTAATGAATGAACAAATAAAAATGAGAAAAAATCTATTAAAAAATATGTTAATAAATTTTATTGTTTTTAC
>CAZEMQ010000173.1:0-1761 GCA_964513435.1 uncultured Muribaculaceae bacterium | reverse complement strand
CTATGACCCCCTGCTTGTAAGGCAGGTGCTCTAACCAACTGAGCTAAGCGCCCGAAAAATCTCTCGATGACATTTCAAATTATACCAAATCATCGATGAATTTGCAATGCTTTTTATACAAAAATTAATAAATTAGGTTATTTTTTATCGCATATGGCAGAAAATGATCCCTAATTGAAGACGAAACATTGTAATTTTCCCCTAATTTATACCAATGGTAATGTAATATTTCCTCATTAGGTGTAAGAGGTACATCTATTCTTTTATGACTTAAAAATACTGTCATTTCTATCATTTTATTAGGGTCACTAGCTGCCTGTTCTTTAAAAGTAAACAATTCTTCTAAATCATCTTGAGTAATAACAAAATCATTGTGTATTTCTTCAGTTATTTCTCTAATTGCTGCTTCAACTAAGGTTTCTCCTTCTTCTACTCCTCCCCCAACAAAAGTCCATGAATTTGTCTTGCTACTCCTAAGTGATTGAACTATTAATAATTTTCCATCTTCAATAAAAGCTACTCCAACAACTGATTGTATCATAAATAATCATTTCCTTTCTTTTTTTCTTCGTTTATATACACTCGAGGAATATTTCGATTTAAAATACTCATTAAATAATATCTATTAGTTTTTAATAAACTTATGAAATCATATATTTCACGTTCTTCATTAACGATGTAAACTCTATCGTTTTCTCTTACTCCTTCATCAACTGCTACAATTATATGGTCGATATCATCTGTTAAAATATCTCGCTTATAATTATTTATACCAACATAACTTATAGCTTTAGTAATACCATCTTTATGACCTATGGGAACTACTCCTACTAACATATCATCTTTAGCAACGTAATTTCTACCTATTAAATCTCCTTTACTAACTTTTCGAATACTAATTACTTCACTAGTAATACTAAAAATTAATTTTAAATCGATATTGGGGAACTCTAAATCACCATACTTTTTCTCTATATTTTTAATTCGCATGTTGGTAAACCAATCATCATTGATATTTTCTTCAATTCCTAGTAATGCTAAATCAAATCTAATTCCATTAATATAATTCAATTTATGATGGTACATCATTGGTTCATTTAAATGAATCATTAAATCTAAATTTAAATAATTACTAATAACTTGGTAAAAATTATTTATTTGATGATAAAAGAACTCTTCTTCTACTCCAAGTGTAGTTACATCAGTATAAATACCTATTAATTTTAAATTAGAATTTTCAGAAATAATTTCTATTGCTTCTTTTAACTCTAAATTATTTTTAATTCCCATCTTATTAGAACCATTATCCACTAAAATATGTAGCCTTAAAGTATCTTTAATGTTAAGACAAACTATACTTCTTAAATATTCTAAATCACTAATAGTGATATCAATATTATTATTTATAGCATCATATATTTCTTCATCAAATACAGGATAATTAACTAATATGGGAATAGTATTACTATACTTTCTAATTTCTAAGGCATCTTTTAATGATCCAACAAAAATGTAGTTTATACCATTATCTATTAATGTATTAACTATATTTAATCCCATACCATAAGCGTTATCTTTTAAATTAGCTATTTTATACTGATAGTCATTATAACTTTTACATAGTGTCTTAGTATTATTTTTTAATTTTTTTAAATCAATTTCTATTTTTGTGTCGTACTTCATATCTTTCCCCTTGTAAATAATTGTACTAAATATTTAAATAAATGTCTATATAAGAATCAAGGGATTACTAGAATTTGT
>CAZEMQ010000172.1:0-1761 GCA_964513435.1 uncultured Muribaculaceae bacterium | reverse complement strand
AATAAGGTATGACCGAAATCATACCTTATCCATCAAAAGACTATTACAAGCACTAACCTTTAAAAGTGCTTTTTTCTTTTATTAATCTATATTCTCCAGAAAAGACTTCTGTTGCACTACCTCTCATCAAAACTCGATTATTATCAGTGAAAGTGATATATAAGTCTCCTCCAAGTAATATTACTTTAACTTCTGTATTTTTAGAAAGTAAATTGTTATATGTAGCAGCAACAACAGAAGCACTAGCACCAGTTCCACAAGCTAAAGTTTCCCCACTACCTCTTTCCCATACACGCATTTTCATCGTCTTATCATCAATAATTTCAACAAATTCAGTATTAATTCGTTCTGGAAATATTGAATTATTTTCAAATTTTGGACCTATATTTGCTAAATCAATTGCATCGACATCATCAACAAATACTACACAATGAGGATTACCCATTGAAACACAAGTTATTAAAAAGTCTTGAGAATCAATACTTATCGGATATTTAATAACTTGTTCAACATCCAACTTAACTGGAATATTTAAAGAAGCCAAATCGGGTTCACCCATATCAACTGTCACAGTTTTTACTTCATCATTTTCAATTTCTAAATTTAATGTTTTAATGCCAGATTCAGTCTCAATGCAAAGTGGATTATTATGAGATATACCATGTTCATAAACATACTTACCAACACATCTTATCCCATTTCCACACATTTTACCTTCTGAACCATCAGCATTAAACATTCGCATTCTGGCATCAGCAACAGCACTTGGCATAATAAATATTACGCCATCTCCACCAATACCTTTATGTCTACTACTCATTAGCACAATATCATCAATCATATCATCGGGATTTACAAAATCATTAAAACAATCTACATAAATATAATCATTTCCTATCCCATGCATTTTTGTAAATTTCATTTTACTTTTTTCCCAACACTTTTATCATTAACAACTTTTATTCTCGAAGTAGCCATTTCAATACCAGCTTCAGAAAATTTTTTATAAATGGCAGTATTTAGTTGATACATATTTTCATAAACATCACTATTACCATTTCCCCAAATCCAAGTTCGAAGTGTAATTCCAGCATCTCCCAACTCTAACATACGAACTTTAGGAAATTCAACATTTTTATTTCTTCCTTTAGAATTAGGGTGATAAAGCTTATTCATTTCTTTTTTCAATATATCAATTGCTTTATTTACATCTGATTCATAAGTTATTTTAAAATCCACTAATTTAACACTTTCATCTTCTATATAATTAAAATTTTCAATTGTGTATGTATTCATCTCACAATTAGGAATTATAACACGCCGATTATTGATGGTTCTAATAATTGTATGTCGCATTGTAATATCTTCAACAGTTCCACTTACCCCTTGATCAACACATTCTATAAAATCCCCAACTTCATAGGGATTACCAATAACAATAGCAACACTACCAAAGAAATTCTTTAAACTTTCTTGTGCAGCAAGACCTACAACTACTGACCCAATTCCTAATCCAGAAAGAATAGTAACTGAAAATGAATTGAATACATCAAATTGGGTTAAGCAAATCAACACTGCTAAAAAATAAATGACAAACTTCTTAATTCGTTTGATAAACATTAATAAAGTCGTTACATTTTTCTTGCGTTTATGTCTAATTGTTTTATTTATTACGCTATCAAAAATCTTATTTAATATAACTGCTAGTAATAAAACAACTACCACCGCAATTATTTTATCAAAGTAATTATCCCAAAATTC
>CAZEMQ010000171.1:0-1797 GCA_964513435.1 uncultured Muribaculaceae bacterium | reverse complement strand
GGAAGTTAAGAGAAAGAATATTAAACTGATAATTTAATTTATCGGTTTTAATATATCATAATCTTTGTTAAAATATAGGGGGTGGATAATCATGTATAATATTTTACTTATTGAAGATAATGAATACATAGTTCGCGGAATAAAGTATTTATTAGAAAGAAATGATTTTAAAGTAAGTGTTGCTATGAATTTAAATGAGGCATTAAAATTACTGGAAAATAAATATAATCTAATAATTTTAGATTTAATGCTTCCTGATGGTGATGGTCTAGACTTTTATAATCAACATTTAAAAAATAAACCAGTTTTAATTTTAACTGCAAAGGATGATGAAGATATCATTTCTGATTCTCTAGACTTAGGAGTAGAAGATTATGTTATTAAGCCATTTAAATCTAAAGAATTATTGGCTAGAATTAATAAAATATTAAAAAGAAATAAAGATAATGAAATAATAACAGTTGATACAATAACTATTGATGTTACTGCTGGTAGAGTATTTTCTAGTGGTAAAGAAGTAAATTTAACTAGTTTAGAATATCGTATTTTACTTCTTTTGTTTCAAAATTTAAATAGAATAATAACTAGAGATGTATTAATTAATCGTATTTGGGATATATCTGGTAAATATGTTGAAGATAATACTTTAACTGTTTACATCAAAAGAATTAGAGAAAAATTAGGTAGTGATATAATTAAAACAATTAAAGGAATTGGGTATCGGGTGGATAAATGAAACAAAATAGAGCAATTATTATAATTATTTTTCTAACTTTAATAGCATCAATTGTATTATCTTTTTATTCTTATTATAGTTATGCAACACTTACTAACAAATTTATATTTAATGTAATTGAGACTTTAGATGAAGAATATGAAAATGTAGATATTGAAAAAATTGTTAATCTTATAAATACTACTGATCATAGTAATTCTGAGGTATTAACATCTTATGGTTTTTCTGATAATGATATTAGTATCCTTTCTTCTTTAGAAAGGGAATTTATTAGACAAATAATAATAAATGTAACGGTAGTAGTTTTATTAATAAGTATGTGTTTAATAATTATATATATAAAAAGAAAGAAATATAAAAAAGATTTAAATAATATAGTTACGTATTTAAAAGAGTTAAATCAAGGTAATTATGATTTGAAAATTGATTTAAATAGTGAAGGAATATTATCTGTTTTAGAAAATGAAATATATACTACTACTGTAATGCTTCGTGAAAAAGCAGAAAGTGAATTACAAGATAAAGTTAATTTGAAAGATTCGCTAACTAATATATCTCATCAAATAAAGACCCCGTTGACTTCTATTTCGCTACTAGTAGATAATTTATTAGAAGATAACATGGATAAAAAAACAAGAAAAGAATTTTTACAAGATATTAAAATGCAAATTGAAAATACCAATGAATTAATCGTTATTTTGCTTAAGTTGTCCAGATTTGATGCCAATGTTGTAACATTTAAAAAGGAAAACATTAATGTCAAAAACTTATTATTAGATATTTTAAAGCATATCGATATTTTAAGAGAAGTTAAAAATGTTGATATTCATATTTCTGGTAATAGTGAAGTTTCTTTTATTGGCGATTACAAATGGGAATTTGAAGCCTTAAGTAATATTTTAAAAAACTGTTTGGAACATACTTTAGAAAATAAAAATATTTATATTGAATATAGTTCCAATAATAGTTATACCCAAATAATTATTAAAGATGAAGGAAAAGGTATGAGTAGTGAAGAGAAAAAAAGAATTTTTGAAAGGTTTTATAAAGGAAAAGAGAGT
>CAZEMQ010000170.1:0-1798 GCA_964513435.1 uncultured Muribaculaceae bacterium | reverse complement strand
ATATTATAATTATTTAAAAATATATCTGCAAGATAAAAAAAATAATGTAGATTAATTAAGGCATTTAGTATATAATGTATGTGTGTGGTGATTTAATGAAAAAAGTATTGTTTAGTTTATTAATTGTGCTAATATTTCCAATGGTTGTTATGGCTGAGAGTGTTGTAGTTACTGATGCTTATATGTCTATCGATATTGCAGAAGATTGGTATGTTTTTACTAGAGATAAATTAGATGGTATTGAAGATTTTGGAATTACTGAAGAAGAGATGCTAGAATTTTTCAAAGAGTATAACGTGTATCTTAATGCTTTTAATGATCAATATGATGTATATGTTTATATGGGAGAAACTGAAAATATTGGTAATTTATCTGATTATTATGATTTTGAAATTGAAGACTTTGCATCTGAATTAATGGGAGTATATGGAGCAAGTTCTTATGAGATATATGATGGAAATTATAAATTTATAACAATGGAATATGTTGATTCCGACTATTACATAATTGATTATTATACAATTATAGACAATAAAGGTTATATTATTAGTTTACAACAAAGTGATGAGTTAACCGATGATGATAGAGAAACTATTCGTGAAATAGTAGATTCAGTTGTATTTGATAACTATCAAGAACAAGGTAATCAAGAATTGATAATTGTAGGTATTGGAATTGGTGCTGTTGTAGTACTAGCTGTTGCAGTTTTAATAATATCACGTATTAAAGAAAAACAAGTAAATTAAATGTCTAATTGTCATAGGCATTTTTCTTTTGAGGGTATTTTGTGATATCATTATAATAAAGGTGATTAGATGACTGTTCGTGAAATGCCTAAGATAGTTTTACATATCCATTTAGATGGTTCGGTGGAAATAAATGATGCTTTGAAGTGGGCAAAAGAAGATGGAATGAATTTAGACAAAAAAGATATCATAGATAAGATGCAAGTTGATGATAACGTTACATCTTTAAGTGATTATTTAGATAAATTTGCATTGCCTTGTGAATTATTACAGACTTGTTGTAGATTAGAACTAGCAAGTTATCATTTATTTAAAAAGTTAGCGAGTATGAATGTTTTATATGCGGAAGTTAGATTTGCTCCGAATAAACATTTAGATAGACATTTAAATTTAGATGATGTTGTAATTTCTGTTATTAATGGATTTAATAAAGCAAATGTTGAATTTGGTATTATGGGAGGAATAATTCTTTCGATGATGCGAGGAGATGCATATTATCAAAATCGCAAAGTTGTCGACTTAGCTAAAAAGTATTTGGGTAAAGGTGTTTTAGGAATCGACTTAGCTGGGGATGAAGCTAATCATCCGACGAAAGAATATAAAAATTTATTTGCTTATGCTAAAAGGCTAAATGTTCCTTATACAATTCATGCTGGAGAAGCTGATGGAAGTGAGAGTTTATCAGCTGCTATTGAAACGGGGACAAATAGAATAGGTCATGGAATAAAATCTGTAGCTGATGAAAATATTTTAAAAGAAATATTAGATAAAGAAATTTTGTTAGAAATATGTGTAACTAGCAATTATCAAACTTGTGCTGTTAAAGATAAACATCCTTTAGAAGAGATTTACAAAAGGGGAGTAAAGGTAAATATAAGTACAGATAATGATACAGTGTCAAATATCGATATAAATAACGAATATACTAAAATATTAAATGAGACTAAATTAACAATTGAAGATTTACAAAAATGTAATAGAGATTCGGTAGAATATATTATGGCTGGTGAAAGTATTAAAAACAAATTAAGAAAAGAGTTTGACTAATCAAA
>CAZEMQ010000169.1:0-1820 GCA_964513435.1 uncultured Muribaculaceae bacterium | reverse complement strand
CAAATTTTTACTAATATTAAATATTTAAGACAAAAGATTAAAAATAAGGTTTGTTTTTGCAAAAAAAACAAATTTTTTTTGCCTAAAAATGTAATTTGTCAATTTGCATTATTGCTATTTTTTTTGGTAAAGTGTTTGTGAAAGGAGGACAGTATGTTGAATCAGGTGGTATTGGTTGGTCGGCTTACAGAAGACCCTACAATTATTGAAACCGAAAAAGGGAAAAAACTAACAACCATAAAACTTGCAGTGCAAAGACCTTTTAAAAATACTGATGGAGTATATGAAACTGACTTTATCAGATGTATTCTTTGGAACGGTGTAGCTTCAAATACTACTGAATTTTGTCTTGCCGGAGATGTTTTAGGAATTAAAGGCAGACTTCAAACTAGAAGTTATGAAACAGAATCTAAAGAAATTAAATATGTTACTGAAGTTATTGCTGAAAGGGTTACATTTCTATCTAGTAACAGAACTAAAAAGAAAGAAGACTCGAAAAAAGAAAAATAAGTTTACATAAGGTAGACTTCGAGCATTATTATCTCTTACTTAGATATACTAAAAAATAGTAAAGAGAGGTAATTTCTATGCTTAAGGGAAACAGATTAAGAGATGCACGTAAGGAAAAAGGATTGACTCAGGCTGATTTAGGTAATTTAGTTGGTGTTGGCAAAGCAGCAATATGTTGCTATGAAAAAGAAACACGGAATCCTAGTCTAGAAACAATTATTGAATTTATGCATATTTTGGGCGTTACTGCAGATTATTTGTTAGGAACAGATAATTTGATTAAAGTTGAAGAAGCACAGCTTCCAGAATTTAGAACAATGACAAAGGAAGAAGTGATGTTCATCGATGAATTACGAAAAGATAAATTAGTCTATGAAATTTTATTTGATGACCCTAAACGTGGCTCTGACTTAGTAAAAATGCGTATTGGATAACTAGTCGTTATGGCGATTAGTTTTTTGTTTAAAAATAAGTCTATCTTCATATATTTTATTGGGTGAAGTAATTTGAAATTTTTTAAAAGCATTGGAATTATAACAATTGTAATATTTAGTTTCTTTTATACTGAAAAATTAGCAAATTTTATGTTAGAAAATAATGAATTATATCAAACTATTGAAAATGAAAAAGATTCTTATGAAGTTGTAAGTGTAAATGCTGTTATTGATGGCGATTATATAATCCCAGGATTAAATGGTCAAGTAGTTAATGTTAAGGATAGTTACTATAATATGAAAGATATGCAAGTATTTAACTCATATTATTTATTGTATGATGTTACTTATCCTGAAATATCTTTGAGCAACAATATCGATAAAATAATTACTAAGGGTAATTCATTAAAAAGAAGTGTTTCTTTTATCTTAGAGTATGATCAAGATATTATTAATTTTTTTGTTAATAACAATTATGATGCAAGTGTTATTGTAACGAGTGATACTTATGATTCTAATTTAACGTTAGAACAAATAAATGGGGATGTAAGTAATTTTTCACAAACAGAAGCTTTGCTCAATAAATACAATGATAATATAAGTATTTGCTATGTAAGTAATGTTAATTTAGAGTTGTGTAAAGATAATAATAAGTATTTAGTTAATACCGAAAAGATTATTAATAATAGTACCATTATCGATATAAAAAATAATATTTCTAGTGGAGATATATACTATGTTAGCAAAAATGTAGATTTGAAAAATATTCAGTTGATAATTAACAGTATATTATATCGAGATTTAGAGATCGTTAATATTAGTGAACTAATAAGTGAAGAAAGAAGTTGAATTATAAAGCTTTTTTTGGTATAATCT
>CAZEMQ010000168.1:0-1828 GCA_964513435.1 uncultured Muribaculaceae bacterium | reverse complement strand
ATGTTTTTTATTCAAAAAAAAGTATAATTATGATATAATTTTCTATGAATAGAGGGATATTAATGAGTGATACAGTGAAAATTACTTTTAATGATAATTCACAACATGAATATAAAAGTGGAATTACTTATTATGAGATAAGTAAAAATTTTGAAATGGCTAATATTATGGCTGTAAAAATTGATAATGAGGTATATTCTTTGGATACAAAAGTATGTGAAGATGCCAAAATTGAATTTATAAACACTGACGATTTAATTGGAAATAAAATTTATAAAGCTGGTTTAAAGTTTTTATTTGAAGTAGCTTTAATTGAAACCTTTCCTGAATTAGAAGTTAGTTATGAACATAGTGTTCCTAGAGGTATGCTCGGAGAAATTAAAGGAAACAAAATACTTACTCATGAAGATTTGCAAAAAATAAGAATGAAGATGGATGAATTAGTAAATGAAGATGCTATAATTCAAAAGTTAAATGTTACACCAAAAGAAGCTATTAGATATTATCAAAAATTTGATGAATATGAAAAAGCTTATAATGTTCAAAGTATTACTGATAGATTGGCAACGCTTTATAAATTACATCAAAAATATAATTATTTTTATTCAATAATGCCTTATTCAACTGGTAGTTTAAATAAGTATGAATTAGTGTATTTAGGGAAGAATAGAGTTGTATTCATTTTTCCAACTGTTAGAAGTAATGGAAAAGTTCCTGAATATGTTCATTATGCTAATATAATTGAATCATTTTTTAATGGTAAGAATTGGTTGGATAGCTTAAATATGCCGTACATAAGTAACTTGAATAAAAGTATAGGTAGTGGAAAGATTAAAAATTTTATCAGGGCAAATGAATTAATATTTAGTTTAGAAATTGCCAAAGTAGTAGATAAAATAATCGATAGTAGAGATATCAAGTTTATATTAATTGCAGGACCATCATCGAGTGGTAAGACTACAACTAATTCTAAGATAGCTTCATATTTAGAAGCCTTAGGGTATGATACTATAAAAATAAGTTTAGATGATTACTTTGTCAATCGTGAGGATACTCCGAAAGATGAAGATGGTAAGTATGACTTTGAATGTTTAGAAGCTATTGATATCAAGTTGTTTAATGAAGATTTGCAGAAAATATTAAATGGTGAAGAAGTTACCTTGCCAATATATAATTTTATTACAGGTAAGAGAGAACAGTCAGATAGAACAGTTAAGTTAAAAGAAAATAGTATTTTTTTAATTGAAGGGTTACATGCTTTAAATGATGAATTAACTGCGGGAATAGATAATAAACATAAGTATAGAATTTATTTAAGTCCGTTTATTCCAATTAATATTGATATGCATAATTATGTGTCAACATTAGACTTGCGGCTTCTTAGAAGAATAGTTAGAGATAATCGGACAAGAGGATATGATTGTTTAAAGACTATTGATAATTGGCAGCGTGTGAGAAATGGTGAAGAAAAATATATTTTTCCATATATACATCAAGCAGATGTCATTATTAATACAGCTTTAGCATATGAAGTTGGGGTTTTGAAAGTATATGTTGAACCGTTATTGTTGTCGGTTGGGGTTGATTCGATTTATTATGAGGAAGCAAGAAGATTAATTGGTTTTTTGAAACAATTTTTCCCAATACCTGGGGAATATGTAACAGATGATTCAATTTTAAGAGAATTTATAGGAGGGAAGTATAATGATTAAAGTTGCAATTAATGGTTTTGGTAGAATAGGGAGGTTAGCGTTTAGACAAATAGTAACACAGACTGATTTTGATATAGTTGCTATTAATGATGTAGGAAATGTAGAGGATTTAGCTT
>CAZEMQ010000167.1:0-1837 GCA_964513435.1 uncultured Muribaculaceae bacterium | reverse complement strand
CTTACATATATATTAACACAAAAAACGCACATTTTCTCATGCGTTTATCCTGAAATTTTTTTAACATTTGAGCAAATGGCATTTTAAATACTAAATATTTGTTTACACTTCCTGAACAACAGCGATAATCATCGGTTTACATTCAGTTTCTTGATATAAATAATCACTTAATTTTTCTCGAATTTCTACTTTTATTTGATTAAAGTCAATATGAGTCGGAGAAATGTTTCTAGTAATTATTTCTTCACAAATGTTTTTTATTTCTTTAATCATATCTTGAGAATCTTTAACATAAATAAATCCTCTTGTTGTTACCTCTGGTCCAACTAGTAAAACTTTATCGTGTTTATCTACAGTAGCACTGATAAGTACAATTCCATTTTCAGATAACATCTCACGATCTTTAATAACTAAATCTCCGATATCATCGTTGCTAGTTCCATCAATAAGTACATCATCAACTTTAATTTTAGCAAAGTTATCAACTAATTTACCATCAACAAATGTTACAACATCACCATTTTGTTTAAGCAAAATATTGCTATCAGGAATTTTCAAAGCACTTGCTAAATTAGCATTATTAACCATATAACGATATTCACCTTTTACTGGCATATAAAATTTAGGGTTTACTAATTTTATCATCAACATCAAGTCTTCTCGTGATGCATGGTGTAAAATTTCCTTATCTGTAGGTACAGTTTCAATATCACAACCAAACATAGCTAATTCATTTTGCAATTTTACTAATATTTTATCAGTACTGTCATATTTAGGTTCAGCAAAAACAATTGTGTCAGTATTTTTCAACGTTACAAATTTGTCATAGTTATTTAGTATCTTATTCATATTAGCATATGGTTGTGTTTTATCATCCATAATTAGAAGAATTGAATTATCATCATTAACGTTAGATAAATCTCCAAGTATTTCAGGATTAAAATCTAAATACCCTTCATTTTTGCTGAAATTAACAACATTTTGTAATCTCTTACCCATTATTACGATTTTCCGATGACTGTTAGCAGCTGCTTCAAATATTTCAGCAATAGTATATAAATGACTTGGCAAGACTGAAAACAATATTCTTTTATCGTGATGATTGATTATATTTTTCCAAAAGTCAACCAAACGATGTTTGGGAGAAGTATGACCCACTTTTTCTGCAAAAGTTGATTCTGATAATAGACATAAAACTCCTTGTTTTCCAACATAAGCTATTTTTCCTAAATCCATATCATAAGCTCCTTGCATACTCGGATCAATTATAAAATCACCAGTATAGCAAATCGCTCCATCTTTAGTATTGACAACATACATTACTGCATCGGGACAACTGTGAGATACTGCAATCGGAAACACCGATATTGTTCCAAAATTTATCTTACGATGTGGTTTAATCAAAACTATATTCTTTTCATTTACTCCATCTTCCATAAGTTCAAATTTTGTAAACTTTGTCGCATACACTTTAAGTTCTGGTATATCTTTAAGCAAATCAACTACTGCTCCCATGTTTTCTTTATGTCCATGAGTTATAAAAAGGCCTTTAATTCGCTTACGATTTTTTACTAGATAGTTAAAGTCTGGCATTATATAATCAATACCTAACAAATTCCCACTAGCAAATTTAATACCGGCATCAAAAACGTAGATTTCATCATCCACTTCAATAACATAAGAGTTCTTTCCGCTTTCTGAAAGACCTCCCAAACCAAAAATCTTTATTTTACTCAACATAATCACCTTCTAAAAAAATAAAAATTAAGTTCTTTGATAATTAGATTATACCAAAAAAAGCTTTATAATTCAACTTCTTTCTTCACTTATTAGTTCA
>CAZEMQ010000166.1:0-1843 GCA_964513435.1 uncultured Muribaculaceae bacterium | reverse complement strand
TGATATCATTTTTATTGATGATAACGAATAAGGATGGTATTAAATGAAAGTAAGAACAATAAGTGCAATAATAATGTTGATAATTATAATTCCTATAATATATTTTGGGGGTATAGTCTTTTCTTTGGGAGTATGCATTGCTGCAGCTTTAGCTTATAAAGAAGTAATTAATTTAAAAGAATCTCACAATAAGTATCCACCAACAATGGTATTTTTAGGGTTCTTTTCTATGATAAGTTATATTTTTTCTAATACTGGAGCTAGCATTTATACGGGAATTACTTATCAAATTATGGCTTTAAGTTTGTTATTATTATTGATACCAGTTATATTTTATTCTAATGATGAATATACTACAAAAGATGCCTTTTACTTATTAGGGGTTACATTTTTATTAGGTGTTGTTTTTAATACTTTTATTATTATTAGATCTATCAATATTTATTTATTTATATATTTACTTATTTTACCAATGGTTACTGATGTCTGTGCGATGATTGGTGGAAAATATTTTGGAAAGAATAAAATGTGTCCAAAATTAAGTCCTAAAAAAACTTGGGAAGGATCAGTAGTTGGATTACTTGGTGGTAGTATTGTTAGTTTAATCTTTTATGTTATTTTTGTTGGACGTTTAACTGTATTAGTGGTTGTACTCACCGTTTTAATGTCTTTAATAGGGCAAATGGGAGATTTGATTATGAGTAAAATAAAAAGAGAAAATAAAATTAAGGACTTTTCAAATATTATGCCAGGACATGGCGGTGTATTAGATCGTCTTGATAGTGTCATTTTTGTTTTCTTAGCATATATGTTTTTACTTATTATATAATTTAGGAGGATAATGTATGTGGTTTATTTCACTACTTGTTTTAATATTTATTTTAGGAATTATAATTTTAGTTCATGAATTTGGACACTTTATTTGGGCGAAAGCTTTTAAAGTTCACATTTATGAGTTTTCTATTGGAATGGGTCCAGTTATTTTTACTCACAAAGGTAAAAAAGATAATGTTAATTATAATATTCGAGCTATCCCAATTGGGGGATTTGTTTCTATGGCTGGAGAAGTATATGAAGATGATGAAAAAATCAATAAAAAATCTTTTATGTGCAATAAACCATGGTGGCAAAGGCTTATTATTTTAGTTGCTGGTGTATTTAATAATTTTGTTTTAGCATTACTGTTATTATTTATGAGTTCTCTTATTTGGGGTGCAACTATTTCCTTACCTGTAGTAAGTGATGTTGTTGAAGACATGCCAATGGCTGAGGCAGGAATTGTTGCTAATGACAAAATATTAGCAATCAATGGACGAAGTGTTTCCAGTTGGGATGTTGCCCAAATACTCCTAGTTATGGAAAACAGTGATAATGTTTATACATTTACAATTGAACATGAAAATGGTGAAGTTGAAGACATCGATGTTGTTCCAGAAATTAGTGAGAGTGAAGATGGCACTGAAACTAAAACATTCGGAGTATATATTAAAACTGAGGAAGTGAAAGGATTTTGGGAATCCCTAAAATATGCTTTTCAAAAATTTGGAAGTATTGTTCAATCGATGGCTTTAACAATGGAAGGTTTGTTTACTGGTAAAATATCTTTACAAGCTTTGTCGGGTCCTGTTGGTATGTATGAAGTAGTTGATCAATCTATCGGCTATGGGATAAGTTATATGCTTTATCTAGTAGCATTCTTATCAATCAATGTTGGATTTATCAACATCTTACCATTCCCAGCATTTGATGGTGGAAGAGTACTATTCCTAATTATTGAAAAGATTAAAGGAAGTCCAGTAAATTCTAAAATTGAAAACATTTGTCATATGATTGGCTTTGTATT
>CAZEMQ010000165.1:0-1845 GCA_964513435.1 uncultured Muribaculaceae bacterium | reverse complement strand
TGAACTTTTCAGTGAATTCTTGATTTTTATTTTGTTCACTAATTTTAACTTTTTCTTTTCTAAAGGTAACTTTAAAATCACCTCTTAATGATTCAAATTCAGGTTCTGGCAATCCAATTTTTCTCATTTCCTCTCTCATTGTCGCAATTCCAGTATGTCTATTTTCGATAATATCCCCTTTTTCCTCTAATAATCTAACAATATTTTTATTTCTCGCTTCTAGCATCATATCAGTTCCTAGATTTTCAATTCTATTATTTCCGTACAAATCTCCAGGATTTATTATTTCAATTCTATCATCATATATTTGGACATAGATATATGCACTTTCTCTACTAATACTATAATCTCTATGGATTAATGCATTGGCTACAGCTTCTCTTAATGCTTTCATTGGATACTCTGGAATATTTTCTCTTTTACCATTATTATCAATAATAACTTTTGTACCAATGTTCCTTCTAATAAAAGTTAATGTCTGATCAAGCATTTCATCCAATGTCCCTTCTACTCTTTTATTATCGTCAAACCTTTGTCCCATTTCTCCCACATCACCTAACTTAGTTCCAGGAACAACTACGCAAGCTACAAATAGTTGTGGTAAATATCCTTGTGGATATTCTCCAAACATCATTATTCCAGAAAGAGTTGGATAAATTACACCTGTACTGTTTTCTATAATACCACTTAACTTAAGAATCTTTTCATCAGAAAACTTTGAAAAATTTGGCTTTTCTTTTTTTATTTTTTCAAGATAATTTGAAATTTTTTCTTTGTCTAAATCTTCAATAGTAGCTCTTTTTATCGGTCTTAAGTCTTCTTGAATTCCATCTTTATAACTTTTTAAACTATATATTTCATAATCAGTCATAGGTTCATCAGAATCTCCTATTCTAATATATGAGCCTTTATTCATTCCTGCACTTTTATAATAACAAGGTTTTTGATTTTGAGGAATTTCATCTATTTTTACTGCTAATAATTTTTTATTATTATAAATAATAGGCAATATTTCGGGTCTTAATTTAGGCTCCATAGAATTTGTACATAATGATGTTATTTTCTTTTGCAAATCACTTACATCATATACATCTTGTTCTATAAAATTATTATTCTCATTTATGCCAAATATTATTAGTCCACCATATTTATTTGCAAAAGCTGATATTGTATCATAACATTTTTTAGGCCAATCTATTTCTGCGGTTTTTGCTTCAATTTTATCTGTTTCTGTTTGGTATTTCTGCATATATTTTATTGCTTCTATAACTTCTTTCTCTGTCATAATTGCACCTACTTTCTATTTTTTATTTGGAAATTGTTCTGACAATTTTTTTAAATCTTGTGCAGTTATTTTTCCAGTTAATACATCATTAAAAACATTTCCCATTACAGAAGACATGGCATTTCCCATAAGTTCTTCATTTTTTTCTTTTATCGCTGTTTCACTTTTTAATTTTTGCATTTCAATTTCATGTTTATATTCTTGCTCTTTTAATTCTTTTTCCATTTCATGTTTTTGTTTTAAACTTTCTATATCTATTTCGTGTTGTTTAACTAAAGTTTCTAATTCATTCTTATGTTGTGTTTCTAATTTTTCAATTTCTACTTTAAATCCCTTTTTGGCTTGATTATATGCTATAAGAGCAGTAATAATTGAAACAATATAAGGTGCAATATCTTTAAAGATTTCCATATTTATTTTTCCTCCTTATTTATTTTCCATCATCCACTTATACAACTCATCTTCTGTAACTTTACCCTGCTTATAATCTCTTATCTTACTTTGTGCAAGTTTCTTCCAACTATCAAAATCCTTTTTTAATTTCTTATTGTTATCACTTC
>CAZEMQ010000164.1:0-1889 GCA_964513435.1 uncultured Muribaculaceae bacterium | reverse complement strand
TATTTTTACATAATCGAGTTACTAAAGGTACCGATGATAAAATTGAAGAATTAGAAGAACTAGAACAATTGCCAGAAAATGCTTGTGATGACCCTGAAAAAACTCCTGGAATTATTGCTAAAGTACGTAGTGGCTGTGGACGTTTGATGGAATATTTCAAGGAAAGAAGAGCTAGGAAGTATCAACAAGAAGATGAAGAATTACTAGATGAAGCACAAGCTAAACAACAAGGAGCAGAGGAAGAACAACCAATTGAAGAGTTATCACCTGATGAACTTGTAAAACGATATAACGAAGAACTCAAACAACTAGTTGGAGAAAAAAAAGCACAACTAATACAGTCAGCACAAACTGGGAAACCAAGTCATGTTGCAGAAGAATTTGGAGAAGCTGCCAAGCAACTATCTGAAAAATACTTTGACCAATTAAATGAGTCATCAGGGAGAGGGAGGTAAATTATGAAGGTTGACACTGTGATTACTTTGGATAATGATGTAAATTGCTTATTATTAGAGAAAGCTACTTATAATGATGATAACTACTTTTTGTCAGTTGTTCTTGATGATAATGAAGAACCAAGTGACGAATATATCGTATTAAAAGAAATAATTGAAAACAATGAAGGTTATGTAATGCGAATAGTTGATGAAACAACACTTGTAGAATTAATTAAGTTGTTTACCAAATCATTTGGTGATAAAGTTCAAAATTTACCGGATTTTGAAGATGCTGCTTAGGCATCTTTTTTAGAAAAAGGAGAGGCAAATGGATTGGATATTTTGGTTAGTGTTGGTAATTGTTTTAGCAATTATTGAACTCGTTACAGTTAATTTATTAACGATATGGTTTTGTTTTAGTGGTGTTGTAGCTTTGATAGCATCATTTTATATCGATAATGTGGCGGTAGTTGCAACAATATTTGCATTATTAGGTATATTTTTGCTATTTACTACTAGACCAATTTTAAAAGAATATTTACCAACGCAAAAAAGAGTTTTAAAGCTTGAAAAATTAATTGGCAAATATGGAATAGTTACTAAAGATATTTCAGACGATGAAGAAGGTCAAGTAAAGGTAAGTAATCGTAAGTATCCAGCGATAAGTGATAAAAAACTTAGTGTTGGAACAGAAATTGAAGTAGTAAATATTGATAGTTTAAAATTGATAGTCAAGAAGAAAAAATAAGAAATATTATTTGTAAAGTATTGTAAACAAAAGAGAAAGTAAATGTTTGATATTTACTTTTTTTTAATTTTTTGATAACATTATGGTAGACAGTGGCATACTGTGGAAGAAAGTGGGGGATAGAAATGCTATTGGGTGAATATCATCATAATATCGATGATAAAGGCCGATTAGTTATACCTACTAAGTATCGAGAAGAATTAGGTGATGAGTTCATTATCACTAGGGGAATTGAAAGATGCTTGTATGTCTATTCAAAAATAGAGTGGGAAAAACTTGTGGCAAAATTAAATACTCTACCTTTCACTAAAAAAGACGCCCGAACATTTATGAGGTCCTTCTTTTCTGGAGCTACTGTATGTGAATTCGATAAAAGTGGTCGAATAAACGTTACCTCCCCGTTGGTTAGTTACGCCGGTTTAACAAAAGAATGTGTTATTATCGGCGTGAATGACCGATTAGAAATATGGAGTGAGGATGCTTTCAATCAATTTATGAGTGATAATTCAGAACAACTGGAGGATATCGCTGAACATCTATTTGAGGTAAACAATGATGCATTATAGTGTTTTAAAAAACGAGTTGATAAAGGAATTAAAAATCAAAGAAGATGGGATATATGTTGATGCAACGGTAGGGTATGCTGGAGATGCGATAGAAATTTTAAAAAGAATAAAAAGGGGATATCTATTCGCCTTTGACCA
>CAZEMQ010000163.1:0-1907 GCA_964513435.1 uncultured Muribaculaceae bacterium | reverse complement strand
TTTAAAAACAGCATTTGATTTGTTCGAATTAGGATATAATGTATATGTACTAAAAGACTACTGTGCTTGTACAAAAGGAATTAAAAGACATAACAATGCCATAGAAATTATTAGAAGGAATATAGGGAAAAACTTTGTAGTGTAGATGATAAAAAAGAATTAACAAACAATTGGCATATTATTTTTGCATTATCAATTACCATCTGTTATACTTATATTGGTGATGTTATGACTGAACTAAAAATGTTAAAGGCTAAAATGGAAAAAATGATTGACAGCATGAACGATCTTTTTCAAACTGCAAATTGTACTGAATTGTCACAATATAAACATCAACTATATAATATTGGTATAACCATTAATAATAAACTAGTAGAAATCATTCAGTTATATCGAAGAAAAAAACTAACTATTGAAGGATCTCCTTTATTCTTTAATCTAATTGTTCCATATTTTATTAGTATTTTTGAAGAAGCCATCCGACTATTTCAAGAATATATAAATATGACGGTGGAAGCAAATACTTATTATATAAATTATGAAAAAAAGGATTTTTGTTTAAAACGTGCTCGAGCTAGTCTTGATGCTTATCGCCACCTAGACGATAAAGTTTTTGATTTTAGCTTAAGTCAAGATATAGATGAAGCTCTTAACGTTGTTGCAAAAGAACATCAGGCAATCGGTTTAAAAGGTGGTTATGATTTATATAAGGATATCACTAATAAACAAAACCAAGAGTTAAAATCTTTAGGAATTGATAAAACTTTGATTAATCCTAATTTAAACATCGAAGAATTTGCCAAAATAAATTTAGAACAAATAAAATTTGAACTTAAGGATAAACCACTAATTGTAACTTGTTTAGAATTGTTACTATCTAATTATGTAACGCTAGCAAACAATGGCGATGGTGATGCATACACTAGTATCATCAATTTTGATTACCGCAAAGAAATAGTTAATGCTATCCTTGAATTTTTAAGTTTTGACAACTCCCATGGTCGAGACGAATGGCTAGAAATAAAAAGAGAATTAAGATCTTTAGAAATGGAAGATTTAATTCCTTTTATCGAAAGCGAGCTTTATTCCCCAACACAAATACATGTTAGAGTTTCCCCCAACAACAAATAAAAAAACATGTATATACCAATAAGATAGCAAATTGAATAAAACTTGGAACTATAGCATAGTAAAATGAAGGAGGCATCATATGAAATCATTTTTAGAGAACGAAAAAAATTTCAAGGCAGTTTTGGTGTTTTTTATTGTTATTGTTTATATTGGTTTACCACTCCTAATTTTAGCTGATATAATAAATTTTAATTATAAGTTTTACACACTAACAATAAGTGGCATTATTATATATATATATTATTTCGTTTCTTAGGATTTTCAAACTGCGATTTAGGAATTACAAATCATAATATTCAAAAGTCAATAGTTAGTGTTTTACCAATCACAGTTTTACTTGCTATCATCGGCAGTGTATTGTGGATTGGTGGTTTTTCTAGAATAACACCAAATGAAAATTGGACATTTTTTATATTTTATATTTTTATATCTTCACCAATCCAAGAATTTTTATATAGAGGAGCTTTAGAGGCCGCTTTTCAAGAACTAAATTACCCTTATATTGTACGAATATTTGCCAGCTCAATATTGTACAGTTTTGTACATATAATTTATAGAGACTATCTAACATTATTACTTACACTTTTAATAGGACTTATATGGTATTATTGTTATCAGAAATCCAAGAATCTTATCGGCGTTTCAATAAGTCATGCTGTGGTAGGTATTGTAACAATTATTGCTGGGATTATAAACTGATGAGTAAAGATAATCAAATTTGAATAAGGTATGACCGAAATCATACCTTATCCATCAAAAGACTATTACAAGCACTA
>CAZEMQ010000162.1:0-1977 GCA_964513435.1 uncultured Muribaculaceae bacterium | reverse complement strand
TAATGTTTCATCCGATTTTATTACAAAATAATGACGATTTAATACTAGAAAGAAGTAGGGGATGATTTATGGATGCTGTATTATTACCAATTGTTGGTTTACTAATAACATTAACATTAATGGTAATTTTTAATATTAAAAAACATATTAATTCTATTGAAATCGATATATATTCAAAACTTTTGGTATTTAATTTAGCATTTATTATAATTGGGTTAGTTACTTTTTTCATTGCTAAAACTACAAGTAATTTTATATTAATTGAAATATTTCAAAAGATATATATGAGTACGTTGGTTATAATGAATTGTTATTCTGTAACGTACTGTTTTTCTGTTTTTAATTTAAGGAATACCAAAACGTTTATAAATATATTAAATATTATAACAATAGTAGTTGTGGTTTTAATTTTTATTTTGCCATTAGAGGTTATTTTTTATGATGATGTTTTAGATGGGCATGGAGCTTCATATAATGCAGCAGTTGCTTATTCAATGTTTACATTTATAATATTTATTGTTTTAGCAATTTATTTGCTGATTAAAAATCATAAAATATTAAAATTATTTCCATTTTTGATAATGATTTTGTTATATGCAATTGGTTTTGTATTGCGTAGTCTTTATCATGAATTGATTTTTGAAGGATTTTTCTATGCATATGTATTATTAATTATGTATTTTACAATAGAAAATCCAGATATAAAAATGATTGAACAATTGGAACTAGCAAAAAATAGTGCTGAAAAAGCGAATCGTGCTAAAAGCGACTTTTTATCTAGTATGTCTCATGAAATAAGAACTCCTCTAAATGCTATTGTAGGCTTATCAGAAGATATTGAAAAATATAAAGATCAAGTACCTAGGGAAGTAGTTGAAGATACAGAAGATATAAAAAATGCTTCTGATACATTGTTAGAAATTGTAGGAAATATATTAGATATCAATAAAATAGAAAGTGAAATATTAGATCTAATAGAAAAGGAATATAATTTTAAAGAAGAAATATCTAAAATGGTTAAGGTAACTGTAAATAGAATTGGTGAAAAGGAAATAGATTTTGAACTTAATTTTGCAGAAGATATACCAGATATATTAATCGGGGATAAAAAACATGTTAAAACAATTGTAAATAATATATTAACCAATGCTATTAAATATACTGATAAAGGAAAAATAACTTTAACAGTAAAATGTATTAATAAAAAAGATATATGTAATTTAATAATTAGTGTTCAAGATACTGGAAGAGGAATAAGAAAAGAAAATATAGATAAGTTATTTAATAAATTTGAAAGATTAGATGAAGATAAGAATGCAACCACAGAAGGAACGGGGTTGGGATTAGCTATAACTAAGTCTTTAATTACTTTAATGGGTGGAAAGATAAATGTTCAATCTAGTTATGGTAAAGGATCATTATTTGTAATAACTATTCCTCAGAAGATAAGTAAAAAAATGGAAAATACAAATGAAGAGAAAGATTATAATTATAGAAGAGAAATCAAAATAACAGAAAAGAAGGAAGTAAATAAAAGTAAAAAAGATGCTCAAAAGATATTGTTAGTAGATGATAATGAGTTAAATATAAAAGTAGCTCAAAAGATATTATCAGAACTTCCATATGAAATAGATGTGTGTTATAGTGGTCAAGAATGTATTGATAGAATTGATACACAAAGTTATGATTTGATTTTAATGGATATAATGATGCCAGGATTAAGTGGAGAGGAAACACTGGCTAAATTGCAAGAAATGGATGGTTTTTCTACTCCAGTTATAGCATTAACAGCAGATGCAGTATCAGGTGCAGAAGATAAGTACTTAAATTTGGGTTTTGTGGATTATTTAGCTAAACCATTTAGAAAAGAAGAATTAGAAGAAAAGATAAATAATACAATAGGTAAAGATATTAAATATGATAAAATTAATTGGAATAATGTTAAAGAAATAGTAGTTGTTGATAATGTTGATGAAA
>CAZEMQ010000161.1:0-2011 GCA_964513435.1 uncultured Muribaculaceae bacterium | reverse complement strand
CAGAACTACTTGATTTAGTAGAAATGGAAATTAGAGAATTACTTGGAGAATATGGATTCGATACTGAATGTCCAATAATTCGTGGTAGTGCTCTAAAAGCTCTTGAAGGTGATGAAACAGCTGTTCAAAGTATCAAAGATTTATTAGCTGCAGTTGATGAATATATTGAGGCTCCAGTTCGTGATACTGACAAACCATTCTTAATGAGTATTGAAGACGTATTTACAATTTCTGGACGTGGTACAGTTGTTACAGGACGTGTTGAACGTGGACAACTTAAATTAAACGACGAAGTTGAAATCGTTGGTTTAAAACCAACTAGAAAAACAGTTGTTACTGGTATCGAAATGTTTAGAAAATCTCTAGATTTTGCTCAAGCTGGTGACAATGCTGGATGCTTACTTCGTGGTGTTGCTAAAGATGAAGTTGAACGTGGACAAGTTTTAGCTAAACCAGGAAGCGTTACACCTCATACAAAATTCAAAGCAAGTGTTTATGTCCTATCTAAAGAAGAAGGGGGACGTCATACACCATTCTTCTCAAATTATCGTCCACAATTCTATTTTAGAACTACAGACGTTACTGGTGTAATCGAATTACCAGAAGGAGTAGAAATGGTTATGCCTGGAGATAATGTTGACATGACTGTTGAACTAATAGCTCCAGTTGCTCTTGAAAACGGTACTAAATTCTCTATCCGTGAAGGTGGAAGAACTGTTGGTGCTGGTGTAGTATCTGAAATTATTAAATAATTAAAGATAAAAAAATCTACTAGTATTTGCTAGTAGTTTTTTGTTGTTGAATGCTAAATTCATTAGACAATAATATTTATTAAACTTTATTAAGTTCTTTTGCTAATAAACCATTTTTTAACAAATGATTGTAAGCATTATTGTTAATGACTAAGTCGAATTCTCCGATATATTCATATACATCTGGATTAAATCCCAATTTAAACCTATTTAAGCCATGGTAAGGATTGTCTTTTGAAAAATCAGCAGTAACGCCATTTAAATCGGCGTATTTGTATGTCCCTTTGTAATGTGCTAAAATAGCAAAATATAGAAAATAATTAGCACTAAATCTTTTTAATTCTCTATCAAACCCACTTATTTGAATTGATATTCTATTATCATATTTAATAACAATTGCTCCTGCAACATAAGTGTTTACATTTTCGTTTAAATATCTAGATGCTTCAGCAATATCATTTTTATAAGTTAATAAAGCTTTATCAGATTGCATTTTGGAATTAATAATCGAACTATCTTTTCGCTTAGTTAATTTATCATTTAATAATCCATTTATATTTAATTCATTGTGATAATAATTTTGAGAATTAATTAGATAATTTTTATAATTTATTTTTACTAAAAAGAAATCAACATCGTTAGATTTTTCAAAAACATTATATAAATCATTGAAATAAAAATCTCCTTTGTTAATGTTATTTTGTAAAAATTTAGCCAAAATATTAATTTTATCTTGACTAGCACTTTCTAAAACAAGTCCTTTTCTAATTCCTTTTCTAATTTTATTGCGAGTGTTTTTAGAAAAATTACTAATATCCATTTCATCGAGATTGACAATAGCATTTATTCTTGGCAATAATGCTTCAAAATTTATATTACTTTTCAATTTAGTATATCCACAATTAGTTAAATTATAAATAACATTATAATTAGTATTGTGTTCAAAATTCAAAGTATCTTTATTTAATTTACCAATTGCTATTTCTGGATTTATTTTAATAAAAGCAAAATTTTTCTTTTTATAATACTCTTTTATTAATCTAGTAAATGTTTCTAGAATATTGTTATCAGTATAATCAATCAAAAAACCTCTAGGAGAATAACCATAATATGTGTTGCCAATTTTTTTATAAAGAATTAAAGCTGCTGCATATATTTCTAAGTTATCAACTAAACCAATAAATTCATAATCATAGCCTTCTTCAGCTTTTAACATGGCATAATTGATAGTTTGATAATAATTGCCAATAATATTATTT
>CAZEMQ010000160.1:0-2053 GCA_964513435.1 uncultured Muribaculaceae bacterium | reverse complement strand
ACCTAGAAGAACAACTGGTGCTTGTGCTAAGCATCAAAGAGACATTACTCTTGCAATTAAGAGAGCTAGACAAATAGCTGTATTGCCATATACACAAGAATAAAAAAAGGAGTTCCCCTTAGAGGTTATAACCTCTAAGGGGATTTTTTTGATGTGATTTAATTATAAGAAGTCAGAAATGAGTAGAGTATGTTTTGACCACTCCATGTGAGTCAATCCTAAAAACATAACTTGCATTCAGAATACAAACATCTTTTGGATTTATGGTATTAATCACAAGTTTGCTGTATGAGTGTAGAGCTTCAGTAGAACCATGATTTATAAAAACAGATTGAATGTTATTAAACTGTTTCAAAAAATCAAGGAGCTCATCAGCTTTTGCATGTGCAGAAAACTCTGATGTAAATTGAACATCAGCTAATTTTTTAACTTGTCTCCCAGCAAAAGAAACAATATCTTCATGTGGACAATCATATAACCTGCGTCCAAGTGTACCTTCTGCTAAATATCCAGTGAAATGAATCAAAGCATTTTTTCTGGACAAATATATAGGAAGGTAAGTTTGAGCTGGTCCATGAGATCCCATACCAGAAGTTGTTAAGATAATCTTTTGAGAATTATCGTTAATAATATTGTTCCTGATGACAGAATCTGTTACAAAAGTAAAATTATATGGCAAGAAATCACTCTTAATATCAAGCCCAAGCAAATCATTGGAATATAAGTAAGTGTAACTAATTCCAAGATTACCATCAAAGTAAATAGGAATATTTGTATCCAATTTACCTTGCTCTTGATATTGTCTAAGAATATACATTATTTCTTGAGATCTACCAAGAGAAAATACAGGGATGATAATAGTTTTATTTTCATCTACAGCTTGAAGAATGTTTTTCTCAAAAACATATTCTATTTGAGAAGAAAACATATTTCCATAGGTTGCTTCCTGGATAATATTTAATGGTAAATCCAACAGCTCTTTTGGAAGATCTGGAACATCAAAAAACATATTTTTGTTGTTGTAATCTCCAGTAAATAGGATATGAATATCACTATATTTATAATCTGAATAGTCATTATAACTAAATTGAAGATGTCCAACAACAGCACCAGGAAGATGCCCATTTTTGTAAAATGTTAATTTGATATTATTATCCAGATCAAATGTCTTTTTAAAAGGATGTGAAACACGCAAAGATAATGTTTTCATTACATCACTTTCACTATATAATTGCCGTTGATGTGTCATTTTTGCCTTGTTTTTAAGTACTTTGTAACTATCTTCCAAAGCATAAGGAATGAGTTTTGCTGTAGGTTTACTTACGTGGATTGGATTATTATATCCATTTCTGACTAATAGAGGCAAACGCCCAGTATGGTCAATATGATTGTGAGTTACTATAATATGGTCAATTTTACTAGGAGAAAATGGAAGAACTTTATTAAAAGGTTCATATAATTTCTCTTGGAAAAGACCACAATCAATAAGTATATGTTTTGTGTTTTGTGTTTTGTTAGGATAATGAACTGCTAGCATAATTGCAGAGCCTGTAACCTCACGATTAAGGTTCATAATGTCAATATAAAACCGTTGGTATTTGTTTCCCATACATGTACTCCTTTGCAGATAAAATTTTAAGTTGCAATGATTTAAGATAAAAATAGCATATTAGCATTCCTTAAATACGTTTTTGTTAAGTTGATTACTTAAGGAATTTTAGTATAACAATTATATCAACAAAATATGTTAAAATCAATAAAATTTATTAAAAATCACAAAAAAACAATTTTTGTATGTTTTTATACAGAAACAAATTTTTATTGATATATAAGTCATTGTGGGTTTTAATGATTTCCTTAAGTAATCAACTTAAAACAATTAAAAAAATTGTGGTTGGCTTTAGATGGACCACTTTTTTCTAGGATATTTTTATTGAGAATGTATGTTTTAAAATATGAAGATATTTTTATCAAGAATTTAAGTTTAAAAATTCACAATACCTAATTCCAATGAAAATTATACTTGATAAATTTATGATAATTTGATACAATA
>CAZEMQ010000159.1:0-2088 GCA_964513435.1 uncultured Muribaculaceae bacterium | reverse complement strand
TCTTCATATTTAACACCACTTATATTTTACAAAATTTATTGGCAAATGTCTATTCTTTATAAACTATTATTTAGTGTGTTAATTGAAACCAGCTGGTTAGCTAGTTTGGTTCTTAAACATTATTTTAATGTTTTAAAAACTAATTCTCGTTATTATATAAATTTTTATATATTTTATTCTTTTTCATAAGTTCTTTATGAGTACCAGATGCTACTACTTTACCTTTATCAATTAAATAAATTATATCAGCATCAACTATTGTTGAAAGACGATGAGCAACAATTATAACAGTATGGTCTTTTACTAAAGTATCAATTGCATTTTTTATTTTACTTTGATTTTCATTATCAAGAGCACTAGTAGCTTCATCAAACAATATTATATTACTAGACTTTAGTAATGCTCTTGCTATTGCTAATCTTTGTTTTTGACCACCACTTAAATTTACCCCACCTTCTCCAATTTTAGTATCATATTTATTTGGAAGACTCATAATATATTCATCAATTTCTGCCACTTTACAAGCCTTTCTTATTTTATTTAAAGACATATAAGGATCTAAAACATGAAAATTTTCTAAAATAGTCTTATTAAATATAAATGGATCTTGACGAATTATTGCAATATTTTGATTAAATGAATCTTCATTAAAATCAGCTATTGGAATATCATCAATAAGTATTACTCCACTATTAGGATCAAAATATCTTAATAATAAATTAAATATCGTACTCTTTCCTTGACCACTTTTACCAACTATTGCTATCTTTTTACGACTTGGTATTTTTAAATTAAAGTTTTCTAATACATGTTCTTCATCTTTACTATACTTAAATGTAACATTCTTAAACTCTATATTACCTATTATATCAGTTTTATTAACACTACCAAATTTAATATCAGGATATAACTTATTATCTAAAATTTCTGTAACTCTTTCAATCGCTACTTTAGCCTTTTGATAAGCAGTAGTCATTTCCATCATCCACTCTACTAAATACGTAAAGCGATATACATAGTAAGTCATTGATATAAAAAAACCAATAGTAGTTTTACCTACAGCAATTAATATAATACAAGCAATAAATACCACTGCTTCTAAAAATGCTCCAAGAGTATTAGCTACACTATAATAGTTTGTTTCAAAAACTTTTTGTTTTTTAGACATGATAAATGTTTTATTGATTATTCTTTTAACTAAACTATTTATATTTTTCCGAATGCCTAAAGCTCTTATTTCCCTAATACCACGAATAGTTTCATTTACTTCAGCAACAGTTTTATCTTTTTCAGCATTTATCTCTTTTTGAGTTTCTTTTATAATAGGTAAATACTTTTTAGTATACATATAAAAAATTACAAAATATATTAAAATAATTAAAGCAATAATCCATGAATTAAACATTATATAAATAAATATTAAAAACGCTGAAAAGATAGTTCCAACAGTATTAATTATTTGTCTAAACACTTCGGCAATTGTCGATGAATCATTAACTACTCTATTTATTAATTCCCCACTGGTTTTTTCTTCAAATGCTCTTGCTGGCAACAAACAAACTTTATAATATACTTCGTTACTAATTTTTTCCATAGTATTGTTACAAAGAGTATGTAAGCTTATTCTTCCAATTCTGGAAAATACCATATAATTTATAATGGCACTTAATAAGTAACCAGCAAGTATTAGTATTGCAATAGTGAAGTTACCACTAACAGCTTCATCAGTGGCTCTACCAACCAAATAACCAAAAAGAACTCCCAAAATAGAACTAATAAAAAAACAAATAAAAGATATAATAAAAAGTTTTTTTTCGGCTTTAAAGTATTTTTTAAAAAAATTAAATATTTCTCTAAACTTCATATACAATCATTCTCCCTAATGTGCAAAAATTAATATAAAATACCTTAAAATTTCTTTGTATTACACATCTAAATTATATAATATAATTTTAAACACAGTTGCCATTTGTTAATACCTAAAAGGAGACTGGATATTCTAACTTCATCACTCCTCTAATATTTTAAGAATCGCTGGTTTTCTTCTTTGGTTTTTTCCTTTTTAATTTAGCCTTTAGTTCTCTTCGC
>CAZEMQ010000158.1:0-2091 GCA_964513435.1 uncultured Muribaculaceae bacterium | reverse complement strand
TCTCACGTACCCTCTACAAACCCCATGTTATCAAAAAAAAAAAAAAAACTCAACCCTTTCGGAATTGAGTTGAATTCTATTTACGTTATTTTACATCTTCTTATTATGCTTAAATGAGTTTTTAAAATTTTCTATAATTTTATTTAAACTTTAAAAACTATCATTACAAAATTGCAATTCTTTTCTTCCTTGGTATACCGAGATACTTCCTTTCACATTCCCAGTTAATACTCCATTATCATCTTCATTTACTATTCGTTATTTTTATCTTCAACTTTAACTTGTTCTAATTCAATTTGTGTTATTTTTTCATCTATGCTTCTTATTAAATCATCTGCTTTAACATGTGCTCCAGAATTAAAATCACTAAAATTAGAATTAGATAATTCTTGCTTTTTTAATTTCATTACTATTTTTTCTAAATCAAAATAATTAATTTTAGATACTTGTAAAGTAGGATAATCTATTTTGCCATCATCTATTATAACGGCTTCAAAGTTCTTTTCAATTATTTCCTCACTATTACTAATAACTAATCTTATATCATTACTTCTAATAGAAACTAAGTCACAAAGTTTAGACATATAACTTCCATAAATATTTGATAAATCCTCTAATGAACGAGTTGATAAATATACTTTAATATTTCTTGCTAAACAAGAACCAAGTATATCAACTAAATCATTACATTTTTCTATAATATCAAAATTATCTAAAATAAAGTTAAACTTATTTTTAGATTTTAAGTCAATTAAAATCATATATAATTGCTCTATAAACATTGCTGATAATGAATTTAAAGATGTATTTTCATCTCTTGCAATTAATATTATCGCTGTAGGTTTATTTACAACATCTTCAAAATTAAATGTAGTTTTATTCATAAGTTGTGATAATTTTTCTCTTGATACATATAACCTTAATTTTTGTCTTGCCACTGACAAAATACTACCTCTAGTATCTTTAGGTGCAAATAATGTAGCTGAAACAAAAATATATGGGTTTGAAGTTGCATCTTTTGTTTTAAAATATGCAGTTATATAATCAGATGAACCAAATTTTTTGTTAAATCCATTAAACATATTATTAACACTATTTAAATTTATTTCATCATCCTTTCCATCTTCAAATAGACCAAGTGTTACACCCGTAAAGAAATCAGAAGCTGCTATTGACCAAAAAGGATCAACTTTAGTAGTATCTTCATAAAACATTATTTTCCCAATTTTTTCAAGGTATTCTTGTGCTTTATCAACATCGCCATTTTTAAATAAATTATAAGGATATTCTAATGGGTTCCAACATTCACTTTTATCCATATCTCTCAAATTCAAAATAATAGTATTATAGTTATTTTCTTTTAATTTAGCATAATATTTATTTATATATTCTTCCCCTGAATCTAAAATAAATAAACTTTCCTTATTTTCAATAGCATTTTCAACTACTGGAAACAAAACATTTGTAGTCTTTCCCGATGCTATAGCTCCCTCTACAATTAAATTTTTGTGTGCATTAAGCACTTTTTCTAATATTTCTTTTTTCATACTTCCTCCTTAATACTTTTTCTTTTTCTGTTTCATTAAGATTGTTATATCCTCTATTATTTCTAATTTCTTCTTGCATCAAAGTCAATCTATCATATTTTAATCTTAATAAATACATTCTTTCTTCTATTTCTTTTTTCTTTTTTTCTAATAGACCTTCATCAATACAGCCCTTGCATTCTTTTATTTCATCAAGGGTGAAATCTAATGATTTTAATAATTTAATAAGTTCACACTCAACAACATTTTCTTCACTATAATACCTATATCCTGTAAATTCATCTATTTCACTTGGCACTAAAACACCATATTCTGCATAATATCTTAATGTTCTAACAGGAATATTAACAATTTTAGAAAAATCCCCGATTTTATACATACTTACCTACTCCTTTTCTTAAAATTCCTCCTCTCAACTAAAATCTTAACATTTCAGTTGACTGCCAAGTCAATACATAAACTAATTATTATGATTTTCTAATTGTTTCCTTTCCTTTTCAAGTTCTTTTAAACTTTTTTCAGGGGTAGGCATATCTTCTGGCAT
>CAZEMQ010000157.1:0-2165 GCA_964513435.1 uncultured Muribaculaceae bacterium | reverse complement strand
ACATTTTATAAGGATTTAATTTCTCTTTTAGTTTTATTAATTTTGTTTTCAATATTTACTCTTTGAACAATAAATAACATAACTATTACATTTACAGTAAATGAACCACCATAACTAAGCAATGGAAGTGGTACTCCAGTTAAAGGAATAAGGGCTAAAATACCTAGTAAATTTATCAAAATATGCAATGTTAAAAACCAAAATGTTCCATAAGCTAATACTGAACAACGAAGATTTTCTGACCTCCGAGCAATTTTCAAAATGCGATAAAGCATAACAACATAACAAAGTATTATAAATATTCCAAAAATTAAACCTAGCTCTTCAACGATAATTGGAAATATAAAGTCAGTATGACTTTCTGGAAGGTATAAATATTTTTGCGTTGAATTACCCAAACCAACACCGAATAGTCCGCCGTTATTTATGGCAATGAAGCCATTACAAACTTGATACCCAGTTACTTCTGTATAACGAGAACATGGATTTTGAAATGTAAGACGATCCATTTGCATGCTGTTTAAAATATCACTACCAGAATAAAGAACTACTACCACAGCAATAACAAAACCAACAGCTAATACTTTGATGACTCTTATCATATTGTTTTGAATCATAGGAATACTGATAAATGTTAAAAATACTATTCCAGCTATAATTATAGCTGTTCCCAAGTCAGGTTGCATTGCTACTAACCCAGCAACAATTACCCCAAAAGCTAAAGGCACAAAATAAGCCCAAATCTTTTTTACCTTTTTATAATGCAATTTGTTGTAATATATTGCTGCAAAGACAATTAAAATAGATTTGGCAAATTCACTCGGTTGAAGATTAAAAAAACCTAAGTCATACCAACTAACAACATTATTAGTCACTTTTCCATTGATAAACAAAAATGCTAAAGCTAATATTATAGTTATCATTGCTGGCCAAGCTAAAAAGCCGTAGTTACGAGTTGGAAGCCTTATAATCACAGTTAATCCCACCAATAAAGATACCCCAACGAATATCGCCTGACGAACAAAAAAATGATATGGTTCATATCCGTATCTAACAACACTAGATATACTAGAAGCACTATAAATCATTACTAAACCCACAATCATTAAAAAAATAGTTAAAATAAAAAGTGGAATATCCATTTTTGCAAATAACTTACGCATATCTTTATCTCCTACAACAATTTTATCACAATATGTAAAAAAATTATTAAATTTTTATTTTTTTAGGTAATTTTGATGTCAAAAAATGACCATTAATAATAAATTATAATAGATAAGGAGGTATATATATGTATTATTATGGAAACACAGGATATTATGGTGGTGGATATGGAAATTACCAAAATCCTTGTTGTGGAAGTTATGCTGGTTATACTAGTGGATATGGTATTGGTGCTGCTATTTGGATTGTATTATTTATTCTTTTAGTCATCATTTTAGGGGCTGGTTGGTCATTTAATAATAACAATAATTAATATATTTTAGGGTTTAAGACCCTTTTTTTGCATTTTTTCGCAGTTTTTGGTACAATATTCATCGGTGATGTGAAGTGAAACTACCAGAAATTAAAATATTAGATGAAAAAAACAAATTATTACATAAAAAAAGTATTGAAGCAACTTTTCCGATAAGTAAAGAAGATATAAAGCTTGCTGAAGATACAATTAAGTATTTAAGAATGAGTCAAGATGAAAAAATCGCAGAAAAGTACAACCTACGAGCTGGTATGGGAATGGCATTTGTTCAACTTGGAGTGTTAAAAAGAATTTTTGTCATCGTATATGAAAATGATAACCATGAATTTGAAGAATACGTAATTATAAATCCTAAAATTATCAGTAAGAGCGAAGAATTGATTTATGTCGGCGAGGGTGAAGGATGCTTAAGTATCAATCGACCTGTTGAAGGAATCGTTCCTAGACATGCTCGTGTAACAGTAGAATATTTTGATTATGAAGGCAACAAAAAAGTTATTCGAGTTCGTGAAGATTTAGCTGTAGCATTTCAACATGAGATAGACCACCTTGATGGTATACTTTTCGTCGACAAAATCGATCCTAAAAATCCTTACAAAAATGCAAAAAAAATGCGAGAAATTTAAAATACTGAGTTTATTTGCTCAGTATTTTTTCAATCAGCCAATTTGGCACTAACAATTTTACT
>CAZEMQ010000156.1:0-2168 GCA_964513435.1 uncultured Muribaculaceae bacterium | reverse complement strand
GAATTGGCTCAAAAGATTGATAAATTGTTGGAATTAGGAAAAGAAGCCAGAGATATAAGTCTCATGCCAGGTGTATTAGTTAAATATGACTTAAAGGGGTTGAATAATACGATTAATGTTTTACAAATTAGTGGCTTAGACCCTAAGAAAGTTCCTTTGATGGCATATTAGAAAGGGTGAGATTATGGAACAAAAAGTAATAGATTTAAAAGCTCGGATTGATGAGAATTTCAAAGACCGAGATAGAGATCAAAGTTATAAATTTATAAGTGCTTTGGCAATTGCTTATCCTGAAGATGTAGATGTTCTAACTAAGTACAATATTAAGCTAAGACAATCTTCCCAATATATCGTGTTGACGATTGAACCAGCAGAATTAGAACGCCAATTGAAGTTGGCGGAGGAAATGGGATTTATTGCTGCTTATCAACAAAATCCTAAAAGAATTACTCAACCGATAGAGATGGTTATTAAAAGAATGGCTAAATGTGATGCGATCGGAGTAACTTACAGAAATGAAAATGGAGTATACGCTTCCTTTATATTTAGTCAAAGGGCATATGAATATAGTCTAGGTAAATATATGACCGAAAATAAAATACCCGAAAATAACGTTATTGATTTTCCGACACCCAGTGACACCCCAAATGAAGCAAGTGTAGATATAGATGTAGTAAAAGAAAATGCTTTGCATTTGTTGGAATCTGTGGGGATGGAATCAGAGAAAGATAAAATATACGATCGGTTAGATGCAATTGCTGATAAGGGGCTTGGTCAAAAAGAAATGCTTATGGAAGCATGTAAAATACTTGGAGGTAATACCAGTTTCTTGGTGGCTAAAGTAGATGAATTACTACTGGCTTCTGATAATGAAAAAAGGGGGCGTGCAGCTTAATGGATTTTTTAGAAAAATATGGATTTAATACTGAGGATATTGCTGAATTTAAAGATAATACTCCAAAAAGAATGCTTGAAGAGATGGAAAAACATGCTGAATTAGTAGAAGCTAATCTTAAGTATTTAAAAGATTTAGGAACAGAGGTATATAAAGAAATATTTATCAACTATCCAGATTTCTTCTTGTTGGATGCTAGTGTGTTTGAAAGTAGATTTTCGCAATATGAAACTGATGAATTGTTAGCTAGTTTAAAAAATAATTTTAAAATAGTTGAATATTTATAAGAATTAAAAAAGGAATAGCTCTTTGGGGTTATTCCTTTTCTAGTCTATAAAGATTAATGGTAGGTTTATTAAATGATCTAAAATACAGTGAGTCATCACAACCTAAACCAGAGGAAATAAATAATTTTGTGTTGTTTATTTGATATTCATGATCAATATATTTAGTAGCACCATCTTTTTTTATCAGAGCTCCCCAAAAAGGTATTCTTATTTGACCTAATAGGGAATGTCCTGCTAATATTAAATCAACATTGTAATTTGCAATAACATCTGCATTATCTGGTTCATGAGTTATGACGATATTATAAAATGTATCTAATTCATCTGCTATGTATAGTGCTTGTTCGATAGATTCTTGATTAGTAAGTCCGGTTAATTTAAGGGGAGTTACATCTTCATAAAAAATATAAGTTGATGCATCATCTAATAGAATAAAACCGCTGTCATTTATAATTTCTTTATATAAATCTAAATTTGCGTTATCATTGTCTCCGATAACAGCATATTTGTATAATGTGCAATCAAGAGATGATAAATAACTTTTAATGTTCTCTATTTCTTCTTCACTAATATCATAATTTTGGCTTATTAAATCCCCTGTAAAAATAATTATATCTGCTGATAAATCATTAATTTTATTAGTAACTTCTTCTAAATCGCTAACACTTTTAGTAGACCCTATTAAAACATCGGAGAATTGTACAATTTTAAAACCATCGAATGAATTTGGTAAATCGGATATTTTAATAGCATCTTCAACTATTTTAAAACCACTAGTGTTAATAAAGCGAGAATAAACAACGGCAACTATGATTAGTAATATAATTGCAAAAAATATTTTTCTCATTTCAGAAAATATAACTCCTTTCTATTGAATTGTTGGAAAAATTTGTTATAATAAGGGGGAGTTTGGTGTGTGTTTGAAATTTACCCTATAAAAATGATATCACAAATCTAATTTATAGGCAATTTATAATTGAAAAAAA
>CAZEMQ010000155.1:0-2185 GCA_964513435.1 uncultured Muribaculaceae bacterium | reverse complement strand
GTAAGTAGTTAGGAGAGTAGTTATGGCATATATTAAATTTAAAGAATTAACTAAATATTTTGATTTCAAAGATGAAATACCTGAAAAGCTTTTACCAGATTATACTAAAGAATATGTAGAACCTAATGAGAAAATAGTTATGGGTTATAAAAATAGCAAAGATTATGTAGTATTTACTGATAAGAAAATGATTTTATTTGATAGGGATACTTTAGCAATATATTATAAAAAAATACATATAATACCATATATGTCTATATCAACTAGTGCTATTAATTTTAAACCTGGTAAAGTAGAAATTTTGTTTAGCTTAGATAGTGGTTATCAATTGCATATTAATTTTATTGATATGGATCATGCTAAAAAAGAAGTCATAAAGAATGTATATAAAATAATGATGAAGACAAAAATATGATTTGTCTTTTTTTGTCTAGCGATTTTTTTAGATAAACAAAAAAGGATTCAAAAGTTATGAATCCTTTTATAATAGTTCTAGATCAGTTACTGGTTCATTTAAAGGTGTAGTGGGTTGGTTTGTAAATTCTGGCATTTGGTTAGTTACTTCTGGGTGTGGCTCGATATTTTCAATCGGTGTTTGTAAGATATCATTTATTGCATTTTCTAAAGATTCCATATTCTCTTCTTCTGTTAAATCTTGTTGAATAGGTTCTAAAGTATCAAGAGATTCAGACTCAGGTATTAATGTAGTAGGTTCAGAAGATGATGGATTTATTGTTTCAACTTCTGGAGCGATATCTTGGAGTTTGCCCATGAAAGCAGCTTTTAATTCTTCTTCTTCTTCCCCGATATCATCATCGACATCAATAACTCTTAGTATTTCATCAATGCTTGTTAGTCCCATGACAACTTTTCCTAAGCCATCTTGAAGGAGACTAGTAACATCACTTTTGTCATATACTAGATGTCTTAATTCACTTTTACGAGTGTTATTGGTAATAGCATCTCTTATTTCTTGATTAATTAATAACACTTCATGCAAAGCAACCCGTCCAGTATATCCTTTAATACATTCGCTACAACCTTGTGGAGCATATATTTCATTAATTTCTTTGTGTAATACTTTTTCAAATAATACTTTTTCATAATTAGTAGTAGGTCTACTTGTACGACATTTTGGACATAATCTTTTAACTAATCTTTGAGCAATAATACCAGTTAGGGCACTACCAAGTAAGTATCTTTCTACTTCCATATCCAAAAGTCTTTCAATTGTATTTAATGAGTTATTGGTATGTATTGTCGAAAGAACTAAGTGACCAGTGATTGATGCTCTAACAGCGATACGAGCAGTTTCATCGTCACGAATTTCTCCGATCATTATAACATCTGGGTCTTGACGAAGTATGCTTCGTAGAGTGTTACCAAATGTCAAACCAATATCGGACATTACTTGAACTTGGTTAATTCCAGCGATTTTCATTTCCACCGGGTCTTCAACAGTGATAATATTACGTGAAACAGTGTTAATTATTTGTAACATTGCATAAACAGTAGTTGATTTACCTGTACCAGTAGCTCCTGAAACCAATATAATTCCATTGGGTATTTTTAATAATTTGTCGACTTTTTCAAGGTTTTTATCAGATAGTCCTAGACTTTCTAGACCACTGTTACTCATAGTATAATTCAAAATACGAATAACTATTTTTTCGCCATCAACTATTGGTAAGCTTGAAACCCGTAGGTCAAGGTCATTTGCTTCGGACAGATTTTTAATAGCACCATCTTGGGGTAATCGTGATTCTGTAATGTTCATTCCAGATATGATTTTTATTCTAGTTAAAAGATTTTTTTTAACAAAGTTAGGGACTTTAGCGTATTCCAAAAGTTCCCCATCGATTCTAATGCGGACATTCAATTCGTTTTCAGTTGGGTCGAAATGAATATCGGATGCTTTTTTATTGATTGCATCAAGAATCATTTCGTTAACGATATCTACTACAGGTTTATTTTCATAATCAAAATCTTGAAACATTTGTATCACTCATACCCTTTATTCTATCAATAATTATACACTAAATGTTTAATTTCTACAATATAATTAAATTCATTTTTTAAAAAAATAGAAAAATCGTCATTGTTTAAAGAAATACCATAAAGTAGAGAAGTAAAGTTAATGCGTATAGTCAATTTAATATTAATGCAGCTCTATAATAGTTTTGGA
>CAZEMQ010000154.1:0-2242 GCA_964513435.1 uncultured Muribaculaceae bacterium | reverse complement strand
TCATTCATCTTACAGATGTTTTAAAGATGTTTTTGGTACGTGTCCCTAAAAACACAAATAAAATATAATATAATATTGTAACGAAAAAAGAGACTAGATTTCATTACTATTCTCTAGTCTCTTATTTGTTCATTTTACACTAAAACTATAAATAAGCCATTCTTTATTAGAAGTAGTATCTTTATAAACAACACTATCTTGAATGAAAAATCCTTGATTTTGCATAAATAATTCTAAATCTTCTTTTTTCCATTTTCTCCTATACCTTATTACATTGTTGTTGTAATCTTCTTTTTCGAAAAAACCAGCTTCGGTAATTGGATTATTAGTAGTATCTAGAATAAAGTACCCATTGTCTTTTAACCAAAATTTTATTTTATTTAGCAATTTTATTAAGTCATCTTCTGGAAAATTGTGAATAACTGCCATTGCTAAAATAAAATCGAATTGCTTAGGCATAAAGTTAATATCAAGAATATTTCCATTTATAATGACAGAATTACTAGAATTTTCACAAGCTAAAGATGCCATATTTTCAGATAATTCAACAGCAGTAGTTCTAAAATCTTTTTCTTCAAATATTCTTAATAAAGTTCCAACTCCTGGACCGATTTCTAACATTTTTGAAATACCATTGTTCTTCTTATTTAAAACAAATTCTTGTAATATTTCGTAAAACTTATTAGCACCATCATTATTTTTATATTTCGTCTTGTATTCTTTGGCAACTATATCATAAGATATTCTGTTAATTTCAATATAATCTTTTTCATTCATATTTATACCTCCATTTTATTAATTATATCATCACCTATTATTTTTCCAGATATCATTGCTTGCATTAATCCTCTGAAGAATCCACAAGCATCCCCACCAATATATAGTCCCTTAATATTAGTTTCAAAACCTTTTGAAAGTTTATACTTATCTCCACCAAGTTCAAAAGAAGGAGAGTAGACAATATTATCTTTATTAGCAAATCCATGTAGAACTTTATCAATATCAATAATCATATCTTTTATGTATTTTAGTGTTTCCTTTGGTAAATATTTATTAGCATTATCAACAACAAAATCTTTCATAGTACAGTATTTTTCGTTAAATTCGCAGTTATTCGTATTATTGAGGAATGAACTTATATTTTGAGCTATAGGTTTACCATCCTTATTTGCTTTTAAAATCATGTCTTTAAACATTTCTATTTCTGTTATATCTTTTTTTCTATGATGAATAGCAATATTTATACTTTGCGTATTATTTTCTTCTGGTCCTAATATGCAACCATCCAAAGAAGACATTTTACCATTTTCTGTATCAAATACACATTTTCTTACTATACCTTTATAGTTCTGACAAAAAGACCTAATCTCATTAAAATCGTCTATTTTTCTTTTTAATTTTATATCATTAAAAACATTATCAATTGAACTAAAAATATTGTATGGCATTTCTATTCTTATTCCTATTTCTCCGACAAAATTATTATTTTCATATTCTATTCCTAATTTTGATGATAATTTATTTAAAAATAATCCACCATACCTTCCGGTTGCTAAAACTACTTTTTTTGCATTAATTATTTTATTTGTTGAATAAATGATAAAATATTTATCTTTATCAATATAGTGACATTCTTCATTATAAAAGAAATCAACTTCATTCTTAATTAGTTCTTTATACATTTTAATTCCAATAGACTGCATAATGTTTTTGTCTACCTTTTGAGCATTATAATATTTAACCTCAATATTATGTTTATAGAAATCATTTATTATTTTATTTTTCTTTTCTTCGTTTACTTGTTCTCTTATAGGCTTTCCATATTTCACTAATAAATTTTCTATATAGTTGTAATTTGATATAACTTCTTCTTTAGAGTTAAAATTAAATAAACCAGAGCCTGCTGGGTAAAAACACGCTTTTGTGCCATCAAGGAATTGACATCCTCCAAATCCTGTAATTATATTACAAGGATTGCAATTCTCATTGCATTTTTTATTTACATCTAGTGAGCATATTCTTTTTTCAAACTCTCTACCTACTTCCATAATGCATATTTTATATTTTTTACTTAATTGCAATGCTGTAGTTAGACCACATGGTCCAGCACCAATAATGCAAACATCATAAACTTTCATAAAACACCTCAATAAAATTTCTTGAAATAATTATACTATATATTATAAAGAAAAGCTATGTTTTTGGGGACACGTACCAAAAACATATTATTCCTTAAAACCTA
>CAZEMQ010000153.1:0-2247 GCA_964513435.1 uncultured Muribaculaceae bacterium | reverse complement strand
TATAAACAATATAAAATTAAAATACTGCTGTTAGTGCCGACTCCTCCAGATAGAAGATTTTACCTTCTATCTTTTTTTTGCAAAATAAGTTATAATTAATTAAATTGGGTGTGAGGTTATGGATAGATTAAGGTTGATTGATAAATTAAACAATAATCCAGAAGAATTTTGGCATTTTTTTATGTCACCGCCGATGGATTTTTCAGATGAATGGGAGTGCTTACGAGTTATTTATAATAGTAAAGTAGATGTACCTTTAATGTGTAGAGAAAGATATAAAGACATAATTGAAAAGGCTTATCTATTAATTCCATGTGGTGTAACTGTTAATGAAAAACAAATGCTTCTTTTAGTAGCTTTAAAGGATGAGAGAGATATTCAAAGTTTTATAAATATTCAAAGTTATAATCATTATTTATTTGCTCTTCGTTTTGGTGATGTTACTGAGGAGATTGCAAGCCTAATAGATGATATTTCTCTAGATATTATAAATAATATGAACACTAAACACTTTCGAGAGTTTTTAGGTTATTTACAAAATAAAGGTTTTAATTATCAAGAGTCAGTTAGATTAGGCTTGCAAATTTATCATGTTTTGGGATATTTTAAAGGTCGAGACTTTTTGCAAAATATGTATGGAGATGCATCTAAGGAGAAAATTGAAGCAATATTTGGAAACATCAGTTTAAGAGATGTTGTTTATGACTTGGAGAGAAAAGAACCTATATTAAATGAAATAATTATTATGTTGCTTATGGGAGAAAGTTATCACATAAAAGATACTCCGATTAAAAGATATTTAGCAGGTGATAGAGATAGCAAAATTGATTTTGTGCTAAGTAATTTAAATTTAGTTTTAAGTGAGTGGGACTTAATTCAAGAAGAATACATTAAAAGGTCGAATTTAGAAGGGCTGGAGTTAAAACTAAATGTCTATCAGATAAAGATTATTTTAGAAAATATTATCGATACGAAAAGAAAGATGGAAAGACAAGAAAGCCTTCGAGGAAAGAAAAAGCAAAGGAGGGAAAAAATTCCTGATTATGAACCAAAGGATGAACCACTTTTATATTCAGATTTATTTGATTATATTGGGACATATAATAAGTATGTTATTTATCCTCGCATGGCTCCGTATCGTGCAGTAGAATTATCACGGATGATGAAGGGAACTCAAAGTAAAAAATTTCCTCAAATAAGTTTGGAATATAATGGATATAAATTAATTACTTTTCATCCTCAAAATCGAGATATATTGAGTGCTGGTTATCGAACTGATAATTGTTTTCTTCCTACTGGATCAGCAGATGCTCATGGAGAGGGTTATGGTCTTCTTTCTTACTGTGCTACAACACCTTATGGTGGTGGTATAGAAATTAGAAATAAAGATGGAAAAGCTTTAGCTTTTTGTCCAATATTACGTAATGGCAATGTTTTGATGCTACACTCAATTGAAGGTGTACGGCTTACAAGTGAAGAAAAAGACTTGATTAATACATTTATTGAATATTGGATACTAGAGGTTTTTAAAAGTAATGCAGATGTTGCAGATAATGATAAAATAGTAGCAATTGCAACAGCAGAGCAGGGCAATTTGGTTCCAAATAAATATGATGTATGTCTTCCTGAAAGTAAAAAATTTCATATATTTGATCCAGATTTAAATTACCAAAATATTCACAGTAATCTTCATAATGATAATTACTTATTAGCACTAGATAATCAAAAAAGCATTGCAGATATTAGATATGATTATCCTATTGGTTATGATTATCCATACTCTTTAGATGAAAGATATGAATATGTTAGTATACCTCAAGAAGTTTTACCTCTTATTAAAAAGAGAGATGAAATTAAAAAAGAAATACAAGAGTATACCAGTGCCAGAAGAAAAATGTTAAAGGAGCATCAGCCAGTTTTGGCAATGGAAATGTTACGTCGTATAAAAGCATTGGAAGAAGAAAAAATAGCAATTTATTACGGCATATTTTCATGTGATAACGCTAAAAGGGATTACTATGGTGAATTTGAAGCTGCTATGGATGGCATTTTAGCAATTTATGAAAAATTTGATGCGGAAATAGACTTTGATATCTATGGTTTATCAAAAATATATTATGATGATGATTGGTTTATTGGTGTAGATACTTCAGGAAATTTACATTATAAGTGTTTGGAAGGTTTAGAGAATCAATTTCTTGATATTTTAAAAAATGTTGAAATGCAGTTAAAAGGTGGGACGGTAAA
>CAZEMQ010000152.1:0-2251 GCA_964513435.1 uncultured Muribaculaceae bacterium | reverse complement strand
ATAAATCAGCCTATTATACCTTAACTTATCGATTGGGACAATTATTTGGTCTAATAATTCTTTACCATATCCCACACTCGATTTATCAAGTAGATATATCCCTTCTAAAGATTTGAACAAATTGTAGGGACTTTCCTTCATCAAGGAAGACATTTCCCTATTAATTCTAAAAATATAAAACGTTCTCATTTCATCACCCATATATAGGATAACAAATTAAGTTCGATTATTTTGTCAAATTATGTCGATTGCATCATCTTTTTCTAAATAATTTGCAATTTTCTCTAAAATTGAGTTCTTATCTATCTTCAAATACCTAATAACTTCTTCACTTTTACCACTCATTCCAAACTTATTAACCCCAAAAATATATTCTGGTTTAGTAGCAAAACGATTCCAAATTAAACTTGATCCAGCTTCGATAACAAAGGTTGGAACATCCTTAGGTAAAAGCTGTTCCTCATATTTAGGATTTTGTTTTAAAAATAATTCTACTGATGGCATCGATACCACTCTAGTATCAATACCCATTGAAAATAATTCCCGCGATATATCCATCGCCATAGCTATCTCACTACCAGTAGCAATAATTATTCCATCTAAATGATACTTTTCTTTTCTTATCATATAAGCTCCGTATTTAACAAATTTAGCATTAGTATTTTTATTTTTACTTCGCTTTTCTTTGCTAATCACCAAAGCAGTTGGACAATTATTTTTTAATATAAATTCCCAAGCTCCCATTATTTCATTTATATCTGCAGGTCTAAAAGTGATAAAATTAGGTATTGTTCTAAGCATTGACAACTGCTCTACTGGTTCATGAGTTGGTCCATCTGGTCCAACATAAACAGAGTCATGCGTATATATATAAGTTACTGGCAAATTCATCAACGCCGACATTCTAATCGCTGGCTTTTGATAGTCACTAAAGGATAAAAATGTAGATCCAAAAACCTTTAAATTTGATAGAGCCATGCCATTTAAGATCGCCCCCATCGCATGTTCCCGAACTCCAAAATAGATATTTTTACCAACTGGATTATCGGCAGTTTGAGTACTAAATTTATCTAAATTTGTTTTACAAGATGATGATAAGTCCGCTGAACCTCCAAGAAAAAATGGTGATTTCGGAGCAATTAAATTCATAATTTTATGATTACTTTCTCTTAGTTCTTCATTATATTCATCACTAATCTTAAATTTTGTATCATCAAAATCAATTACAAAAGCATTTCTTTCCAAAAGATTAAGCAAAGAATTTAATCCCATATTACCAGATTCTTTTATATCATGATACTCTTCTTCCCACTTTTTAAAATTATCAACAACTCTAGTATTAATAGCATTTTGAACATGACTCATTACTTTTTCATCAATATTAAATGATTCTCTAGTAATCTTATATTTCTCTTTAATATTGCTTAAATCTTCTTTAGAAAGTGGTTTACCATGAACTTTATTACTTCCTTCAAGCAAAGAATCCTTACCAATCACAGTATTACATATAATAATTGTAGGTCTATCACTTTTCTTAGCACTTTTAATTGCTTTAGATACATCACTATAATTATTACCGTTTTTAACATTTATAATATTAAAATTTAAAGCTTCAAAACGAATTTCGATATCTTCAGTAAAGGTATTACTAGTATCACTATCTAAACTAACTTTATTGCAATCATACAAAATTATCAACTTATTTAAGTTTTGACAACTAGCAAACGATAATGCCTCATAGCTGATACCCTCCATCAAATCACCATCACCACAAAGGCAGTATGTATAGTAATCAATTATATTACTATTTTTCTTTTCAATATTAGTAATAGCATGTAAATACCTTTCCGCCATTGCCATACCTACCGCAATACCAATACCTTGTCCTAAAGGACCAGATGAAGCATCAACTCCTGGAGTGACCCGATACTCTGGATGTCCTGGTGTCAAAGAATTTAATTCCTTAAAATGTTTTATTTCTTCCATATCAATATCAAATCCAGCATGGTAAAGCATCGAATATAACAAAGCTGAACCATGCCCAGCAGACATAACAAAACGATCTCGATTTATCCAATCTGGTTTACTTGGTACAACCTTTAAATGATCTTTATATAAAGCATAAAGTATATCTGCAGCTCCCAAAACAATACCAGGATGTCCGCTTTGAGCCTTATCTATCATATCTAAAGCCAATACTTTTATACTATTAATTGCTTCATTATCAATTTTAGCCATCGATTCACTTCCT
>CAZEMQ010000151.1:0-2270 GCA_964513435.1 uncultured Muribaculaceae bacterium | reverse complement strand
AAATAGTATGACCATGTAGGTCAACACTTCCTTTATCAGGAGAGAATATACCAGCAATAGATCTGAGTAAAGTAGATTTACCTGCTCCATTCTGACCAATTATACCTAAAATTTTACCTTCTTCTACTTCAAAACTAACTCCTCTTATAGCTTCATATGTTTCAGCTTTATGACGTAAATGTTTCCATGAGGCACGAATTGAAGTCTTCTTTAGCACCCGGTAAGTAATATGCATATTTTTAACGGTAATAGCAATTCTTCTTTTCTTCTTTTTTTCTTCCATTATATCACCTTCGCATAACTGTTTTCATTTTTATGTATTACATGAATGCCTATAGTAACTAATATTACTCCGATTACTAACCAAAATGCTAGTCCGGTAAAACTAGGAAGTTTATTTTCAAGTAGCACTTTTCTTAATTCATTCATAATAAAGGCTATAGGATTACCACGTAACAATAAATAAGATAACATTCCCGTTAATCTTGTATTAAGATTATAAAAAACTCCCGATAAATAGAAAACCATTCTTAAAACTATGTTTGTCAGATTAGCTAAATCGTTTAAAGTAACTCCAAAGTGCATTAGAATGCAACCAATACCAAAACACAAAATATATAAAACAATAAATATAGGTATTACAAGAATAATATGCCAACTAATAGGAACTCCTTGGAAAATCATTAAACCAAAAGTAATTCCCAAAGATATAACCATCTTAAAAAGATAAGTAAATGATTTTGAAAGCAATAATATATATTTCGGAATGTATACTTTAGTTACTAAATCTCGATTGTTAATAATCAGTTTAACACTACCAGTTAACATTCGATTAAAGAAATCCCAAGCTGTTAGTCCGACAAAAACAAATGATGCAAAATAGGGAGTATCATTTTTGAAAATTACTCCGAACACAAAAGTATAGATGAGCATAAAGCAAAAAGGCTCTATTATCCACCATAACCAATTTAAGTAAGAATCCGCTACTTCACTTTTTAGTTCAGACTTAGCAGAACGGATCGCATATTTATAATATTTCTTGATGTTAGTAAAAAACAATTTCATTTATTTCACCCTAATACTATTTTATCAAATTATTGTGACTTTTAAAAGCTATATTTGACATTATTCTGTTTTCGAGGTTTGACACTTTGTAATCATAAAATCAACCAGCTTCTTTGTGGAGTCTCCAGAGGTGTTCTCAACGTATTTGTTTTTGAATTTACGCAAAATCTTTTTATCATATTTGCCACTCTCCAACTTTTTAAATAAAGCTTTAACATCTTTATAGACGCAACCCGGAAGCTCCTTAAATATATCAATATTTAAACCGTTTTTCTCAATATATCTATCATAATCGCTTACATATAAGAATGTTGGTATATCTAATATAGCAGCTTCAAACACAAAAGAAGAATAATCAGTTATAGCATAGTCGGCTATACTTAGTAATTCAACAGTGGGTATATCTTTACATCTAAAGAAACGATTATCAACATTTTTATCTATATCGGGATGATGGGTATAAGTAACGGGATGGATGTGAATAATGATATTATACTTATCAGTTGGAGCATTTTTGATAAACTCTTCTAAATAATCATCTTCATAAGTTCTAAAGGTTGAAACATAAAGGATTATCGGTTTTTTCTTTAATTCTGGATATTTCTTCAAAATTTCTTTCTTCTTTTGTTTAATATTTAGAATGTAATCTATTTTGGGTGGACCAAAATTTAACATTTTGTCCGTACTCATATTAAAAGCCTCAGCATAAAATTCACTAGTAGCTGGAGAAGTTGATACTAAGTAATCATAGTTATGGTGCATTCCCATAAGCTTAGATATTTTTTCATTCTTTCCAGACTCTTTCTTTAAAGTTTGATAACCAAATTTCTTTAAATTACCAATCCCATGACATAGTTGGATTATGACTAAATCTTTTTTATGTTTTAGAATAGAAACAGGAATTATGTATGTATCTACTAAACAAACTTTAGAAGTAGCCAAATGATACATCTGTTTATAGAGATGAAAGTAATATATTGCAGCTGATTTTAAATTCTTGTTTAGCTTCTTCGTTAAGATAACTAGTTTATAATCAGGGTATCTTTGGTGCATATCTTCTTCTATTAAAGCATAATCAATTGATTTTTCTTCCGTTTGTCTACTCATTAACAATATTTTTTTATTATTAGTGGGTAGTAGTTTTAAAAAGAAATAAACAACTTTTAAATTCAATTTAAATAATCCAATAATGATATTCATAATAA
>CAZEMQ010000150.1:0-2272 GCA_964513435.1 uncultured Muribaculaceae bacterium | reverse complement strand
CTCTATATCTACAATTTATTGCAAACGATTTGAACTTTTGATATACTAAAACAAAGGATATGGTTTAAATGATTGAAATAAAGAGCTTTTCAAAATCCTACAACAAAAAAGACTATGCTGTAAAAAATTTAAATTTAGTTATCAACGATGGCGATATATGTGCTTTTGTAGGACATAATGGAGCAGGAAAAACAACAACAATTAAATGTTTAGTTGGTATACTTGAATTTTCTGAAGGAGAAATTTTAATCAATGGCAAATCGATAAAGAAAGATGCTTTAACTTGTAAAAAAGAAATTGCCTATATACCAGATAATCCTGAAATATATGACCATTTAAGAGGAATAGAATATATAAATTTTATTGCTAGTGTTTTTAAAGTTCCTAAAAAAAGAAAAGAAGAATTAATAACTAAATATAGTACAATGTTTGAAATGCAAGATGCTTTAAATCAGGATATTGCAAGTTATTCACATGGGATGAAACAAAAAATATCTTTAATTGCTGCTTTAGTTCATGAACCAAAGGTTTTGATTCTCGATGAACCATTTGTAGGGTTAGACCCAACAAGCACTTATCGATTAAAACAAGAAATGCATGCTATGTCTAAAATAGGAACGACAATCCTTTTTTCAACTCACATATTAGATGTTGCTGAAAAATTATGTAATAAGATAGCTATAATAAAAAATGGTGAATTAGTTTATAGTGGTGGTATGACTGAATTAATTCAAAACCGTAGTCTTGAAGATATATACATGGAGATTGATAAAGATGTCGAATCTATATAATCTATTAAAAATTAATTTTGCTAACAATTTAAAATTATTCAAACGTAAATCGTTTGCTTCTTATATCAACGTTTTCTTGTTTTTAGCTCTCTTTATTATTATTGAATTTTTTATCTATCGTTTTGCAAAATACATGGTAAATTCATTTGTTATTTTAGGATTGCCATCAATGGTAATTAGTGAGTTCTTTGCTTTTACCAGCATGTTTTGTCTAGCATTAAGTATTTTTAAAATAGATATTTTTAATAACAGAGATAATGATTTATTGGCAAGTCTACCAATAACCAAGAGAACAATTGTAGCAAGTAAGTTAATTAATAGCTATATCATCAATTTTGTTTTAACATCGGTGTTAATGATCCCAGCTTTTTTAGCTTATTTTAATATTGTGGATGCCAATTTCTCCATTTTAGTTACGGAATTCATTTCTCTTTTAATAATTCCAATAATACCTACAGCTATAGCAGTATTATTAAATAGTTTTATTACAATCATATCAACAAATTTTAGACATCAAAAAATTATATATTTTCTTTTAATGATTGTTTTAATTGTACTTAGTATATATTATGCATATTATCTAAATAGTACTGTAGAACTAGACATATTTGAAATTGAAGCTAGTTTTAATAATTTTTTTAATACTTTTTACCCTTTAACTAATCACTATCATGATATGATTATTAATCATAGTTTTAATTCAGCCTTATTTATCATAGCTATATCTTTTGCATCGATTATTATATTGATAATATTTTTAAGTTTATTTTATACTAGGGTTACTAGTAGATTGGTATCTAAAGGAAAAAGAAAAAGGAATGTTGGCAATATTTCTAACCGTTCATTTTTTAGTAATTTAGTCATCAAGGAAATAAAAAAGGTTATTAGCAACCCCAATTATATATTAAATTCATGTTTGGCATTGATATTTTTAGGTATTGTTTCTATTTGTTTTTTATTTATCAACATAGATAATATTAGTAATATTCCTATTACGGAAGAATTGGTAATTAAATATTTACCCCTAATATTTATATTTGTAATTCTTCTTAGTTCTACTAGTTGTGTATCTGTGTCTTTAGAAGGAAAATATTTATACATATTAAAAATGCTCCCAGTAAAATTTAGGGTTATTTGGCAAGCTAAAGTGTTGAGTAATTACCTATTAATTATTATTTTAGCAGTTATTTCCCTAGTAATATTTAACGTTTCTTTAACATTGAATTTTCATGATAATCTTATTATAGCTCTTATTATTTTGGTGGTAGGTTTATTTGTAAGTGTTTATGGTTTTGTAGTAAACATTTTATTCCCTAAGTTTTCTTGGAAAAGTGAATCTGCAGTAATCAAAAATAGTGTATCGCCATTTATAACTATGTACACAGCTATAATATTAGGTTTATATTTATTATTTAATAGTCATGTTTCATCTGCTAATTATATTTATATAGTTATTATTTGTTTTGGTATTGCTACAATTA
>CAZEMQ010000149.1:0-2276 GCA_964513435.1 uncultured Muribaculaceae bacterium | reverse complement strand
ATATTATCAATAACGTTCATGTCTACTCCTTATATCTATTATATCGCTTTTTTAAAATTCGTGCTATAATAATTAACGTGATAGTTATGGAAATTTTAGCAGATAAATTAAGACCTAAAAAGTTAAGTGATATCATTGGTCAGAGTCATCTTATCGGTGATGATAAAATCCTTTCTAATTTAGTTAAAAATGGGAAGCTTTTTTCAATGATTTTATATGGGAAACCAGGTATTGGAAAAACAAGTATTGCTAATGCTTTAGTATATGAACTAGCTTTACGATATAAGTTTATGAATGCAGTTATTAATAATAAAAGTGATTTTGATATTGCTATTCAAGAAGCTAAAATGTATGGAGATATGGTTTTAATCATTGATGAAATACATCGAATGAATAAAGATAAACAAGATTTATTACTACCCTATATTGAAAATGGAACAGTTATTTTAATTGGTCTTACTACTAGTAATCCTTATCACAAGATAAATCCTGCTATCCGTAGTAGATGCCAAATATTTGAACTTCATGAATTATCTACAGAGGATATAAAATTAGGTCTAAAACAAGCTTGCAAATATTTAGAAAACATTGATATTAATGACTCTACTTTGGAGTATATAGCAGCATTGGCTAGTGGAGATGTTAGATTTGCTATCAATCTATTAGAAATAGCTTATTACTCAAGCAGTGATGGTAAAATATCTTTAGATGTTGTCAAAAACATTAATTCTAAGCCCGCTTTTTTTCACGATAAAAATGAGGATGGTCATTATGATGTGTTAAGTGCTTTGCAAAAATCGATTCGAGGGAGCGATGTTGATGCTGCTCTACACTATTTAGCACGTTTGATTGAAGCGGGAGACCTAGATAGTATATATCGCCGACTGGCAGTTATTGCTTATGAAGATATTGGTATGGCTAATCCAGGAATTGGACCACGCGTTATGGCAGGTATTGAAGCTGCAGAACTAGTTGGATTACCAGAAGCTAGAATTCCTTTAGGGCAAATAGTTGTTGAAATGGCTTTGTCACCCAAAAGTAATAGTTCACATTTAGCTTTAGATGAAGCATTAAATGATATTCATAAAGGAACAACTGGTAATGTTCCTAGTCATATAAAAACTAATAGTAAAGATTATCTCTATCCGCACGATTATCCTAATTCTTGGGTAAAACAAGAATATATGCCCAATAATTTAAAGGGAAAAATATATTATCATCCCAAAAGTAATAAAGTGGAACAAAATTTAAATAAAATACATGAAGAAATGAGGAATGAATGATGAAAATAAGTGTTATTGGAACAGGAATTTATAGCTTAGCTATCGCTTTAGAATTAGCTAAAAAGAAAAATAAAATTGTTATGTGGACTGAAAATAGTAACATTGAAAAAGAATTTAAAGAAACAAAAAAATTAGTATCGATTAAAGATACTGTGATACCTAATAGTATTTCAGTTACTACCGATATGCAAAAAGCATTAAATGATACATCTTTAATATATATTGTAACTGCTAGTAGATATGTTGATTCTGTATGTGATATTATGAAGAGTCATTATTCAAAAAATATACCAATTTGCATAGCTTCAAAAGGAATTGAAGAATCAAGTCAAGAATTATTATCTAATATTGTTGAAGAAAAATTAAAAGCTAAGCATGTAGCAGTTATTTCCGGCCCTACTTTTGCAATCGATATTATCAATGATGAACCAGTTGCTTTAGCTATCGGATCTAACTCTTCGAAGGCACGTGATTTAGTCATGGAAACATTAGCAAATGAACATTTAAAACTACGCCCTACTAAAGATATGATTGGTATTCAATTATGTGGTTCGGTAAAAAATGTTATCGCTATTGCCTCAGGTATAATTGCAGGGCTTGGATATAGTGATTCAACAAGGAGTTTTTTAATAAATGAATCACTACATGATATTAAGGACATCATCTTCCATTTAGGAGGCAATCCGAAAACGATTCTTTCATTCGCTGGTATTGGAGATCTAATGCTTACTTGTTCAAGTACTAAATCGAGAAATTATAGTTTTGGTTATTGTATCGGTAGTACAAAGGATATCAAACAAATAAACGAATACTTAATAAATAATACTGTTGAAGGATATTATACTCTTGATACAATTTATCAGTTATTAAAAAGGAAAAATATCAATATTGAATTAATCGATACAATATATGATATTGTTTATAATAACACTGACCCAGAAAAACTAATAACTTTTTTGATTAATAAAAAATAGTTTTTAATCATAACAAAAA
>CAZEMQ010000148.1:0-2313 GCA_964513435.1 uncultured Muribaculaceae bacterium | reverse complement strand
CCTAGATTTTATGATGCAACAGAGGGTGAAGTTTTAGTAGACGGAATTAATGTAAAAGAATATAAGCAAGAATCATTATTTAATAAAATAGGGTATATTTCACAAAAGCCTGTTATGTTTAGTGGAACAGTAAATGAAAATGTGGCTTATGGAAATAATGGAAAACCTAAACCAAGTCAAGAAAAAATAAAAGAAGCTGTTGCTGTTGCACAAGGAACTGAGTTTGTGGAAAAAATGCCAGAACAATATGAGTCACATATTGCACAAGGTGGAACTAATATATCTGGTGGACAAAAACAAAGACTATCAATAGCAAGAGCAATTGTTAGAGATCCAGAAATATATATTTTTGATGATAGCTTTTCAGCATTAGATTATAAGACAGATAGCAATTTAAGAAAGGATTTAAAGAAACATACAAGAGAGGCAACAACACTAATAGTTGCACAAAGAATTGGTACAATAAAAGATGCTGATAAAATTATTGTATTAGACGAAGGAAGAATTGTGGGAGATGGAACACATAAAGAATTATTAAAAAATTGCAAAGTATATCAGGAAATTGCATTATCACAATTAAGTAAGGAGGAATTAGAGAATGAGTCCGAGAATGAATAGAAAAATTGAAAAAGCAGAAAACTTTGGCGAAGCCATGAAAAAATTAGTAAGCTATTGTAAGCCATATTTTGTTGTAATTGCCATTGCTCTAATTCTTGCAATAGTTGGTTCAATACTTTCAATAATGGGACCAAATAAATTAACATTAATTACAGATGAAATAACAAATGGTTTAGTAGGAGATATAAATATAGACAGTGTTACAGCTATTTCACTAACACTACTTATAATGTATGTATCAAGTGCAATATGCACATATTTACAAGGTTTTATAATGGCGATTGTAACAAATAAATTTTCTAAAAGATTAAGAACAGAAATATCTAAGAAAATAAACAAATTGCCACTTAAATATTTTGATAACAATAGTTATGGAGATATTTTATCAAGGGTTACAAATGATGTTGATACAATGGGTCAAACAATGAATCAAAGTGTAGGAAGTTTAGTTAGTGCTATTACATTATTTATTGGATGTCTTATCATGATGTTTGTAACAAACTGGGTAATGGCAATTACAGCAATTATTGCAACGCTAATAGGTTTTTCTTTTATGATAATAATATTAGCAAAATCACAAAAATATTTTACTGCACAACAAACAGAGCTAGGAAATTTGGAAGGGCATATCGAAGAAATTTATTCAGGACACAATGTTGTAAAAGTATATAATGGAATAGAAGAATCAGATAAAAAATTTGATAGTATAAATGATAAATTATCAGAATCAGTTAGAAAAAGCCAGTTCTTATCTGGTATAAACCAACCAATAATGTCATTTATAGGTAATTTTGGATATGTCGCAGTTTGTATAGTAGGTGCTTTACTTACAATGAATGGAACAATTTCATTTGGTGTAATTGTTGCATTTATGGTATATGTTAGATTATTTACAACACCACTTACACAAATAGCGCAAGCTGCTACACAATTACAATCAACAGCAGCTGCAGCAGAAAGAGTTTTCAATTTCTTAGATGAAGAGGAAATGCCAAAAGAAGATGACAAAACAGAAAAATTAGAGCCTTCTGAAGTAAAAGGAAATATAGAATTTGACCATGTTAAATTTGGATATAATGAAAATAAAATAATTATAAAAGACTTTAATTGCAAAGTAAAAGCAGGTCAAAAAATAGCAATTGTTGGACCAACAGGTGCAGGAAAAACAACAATGGTTAATTTGCTTATGAAATTCTATGATATAAAAGATGGAGACATCAAAATAGATGGAGTATCTACAAAAGAGTTAACAAGAGAGAATATACATGATTTATTTGTAATGGTACTTCAAGATACATGGATATTTAATGGAACAATAAAAGAAAATATTAAATACAATAATGAAAATGTTTCAGATGAAGCAGTTGTTAATGCTTGTAAAACAGTAGGTTTAGACCATTTTATTAGAACTTTACCAAAAGGATATGATACAACATTAAATGATGTGGAAAACCTATCTGCTGGAGAAAAACAGTTATTAACAATAGCAAGAGCAATGGTAAAAGATTCGCCATTTTTAATACTAGATGAAGCAACATCATCTGTTGATACTAGAACAGAAGAACTAGTACAAAAAGCTATGGATAAATTAACACAAGGAAGAACATCATTTATTATAGCACATAGATTATCTACAATTAGAAATGCTGATTTAATATTAGTTATGAATGAAGGTAATATTATAGAGCAAGGAAA
>CAZEMQ010000147.1:0-2362 GCA_964513435.1 uncultured Muribaculaceae bacterium | reverse complement strand
ATTCTTCCATTTTAGCCATTAACGTTTGTCCTACACCGTTGCTTCTTATTTTATTTGTAACTATAAGTTCTATTATTTCTCCTCTTGGAGGGCAGCTGTAATCTAAATAGTCGTATTCTTCATATGGAAAAATACACCCCATTATTATACCAACTACATAATTATCTAATAAAGCTAGATAACACTTACCTTTGTTTTCTTCTAATTCTTTTAAATCTATCAAGGCCATCTTTTCATGATATTCTTCATGTAATCTATCTAAATGATCTTCATCAATGGAAATTATATATTCTTCTAATTCCGTTAATAAATTGCGAATGTCGTTTAAATATTTTTCTTCATATTCAATTATTTTGATATTATTAGACTCTGTCATATCCCCACCACTCAGGTATCAACTCCGAAAGCTTGATTACCTCTTTATTTTCAATATTTTTTAATATCTCAATATCTTTACTACTTTTATCTAACTGCATTAAATATTCTCGACAAGCACCACAAGGGTAACCAATGTTACCTTTAGAATCTATACATACCAATTTGACAATCTTACTTTCTCCGTTAGTAATCATATTGGCAATAGCATTACGTTCTGCACACATTCCTAAAGACGATGCTGTATCAATACATACACCAGTATAAATATTGTGATTTTCAGTTAATATTGCAGCACCAACGCCACCAGCACTAATCATTCCAGATATATCTCTTGGATTGCGAATATTTTTTGCTAAATTATATAATTCTTCCCAAACAGTCTCCTTACAATAAAGATATTTTATATGAATTGCATAGACACCATTTTTCTTAATTCCCTCTTTGTAACCATTTATTTTATTAACATTTTCAATTGCTGTTTGATAATCATTAGTTGAAGATGTTGTATATAACGTTCCTTCCAATGTTAATAATTCTTCTAACGTAGTATAATAATTTACATTTTCTACTTTTACATAAAATGTTCCTTCTGATTCTGAGGTAAATTCAATTATATCTTTTGGTTTTAGGGTGCTATAATCATGATTTTTACTATTTACTCTTATTTCAACTTTTTTAGTACCATTTTTTATTGCTTTAGCAGCCCTATTATTAATTTCTAGTTTCACGTTTTCCATTTACCTTTCTTTCCTCTTGCAGCATCATCATTAAATATACTTGCTATTGATTTACTATTAGTCCTCCAACCACTTTTTAAAAGTTTCTCTATGGTCTCTGGAGTTATTTTATTAAATCCCAATTCATTAGAATAACTATAATATAAACCGAGTTCATCAAAAGAATATATTGCCATTAAATTAAAATCAGTCGAATTATCGTAAGATAGATTAAATTGTTTCATATAGCAAATTTCATCTGGTGATAATACTTTGTTTAGCACACTATAAATATACCTTATTGCTTCATGATTTCCTTTAAAGTCCTTAGAAAATACTTCTTTTGTTTTATTTATTTTATACTCCAATTTTTCTCTTGAAGACATATTACTAAAATCAGTTTTTGAAAGTTCTTCTAAAAATTCGTCGATGTAATCATCTGTATATTTATCGACGATAAAACCTAATTTTTTATCCATTTGGGCACATTCTTTTAATGAAATAATATCATATTCTCCAAGTTCATTGGTGGAAAAACCAAATTCTTTTGTCTTAAGTCCACCTTGAATATTTGCTAAGTCCAGAGTTAAATCTAAAATAAGTTTTAAACCATCACTTAATATGACTTCGACTGCAACATGTTCCTTGTTAAAACTTCGTCCGTTAATTTTTCTTTCAATTAGCTTTGCTTTACATGTAGGAACCAATCCATTTATTAAACTAGCCAAAACTTCACTTATTTGATAACAAGTCTGATATCTTTCAATTACATTGTTATAATAATCTAATTCTTTTTCAACTACACTTTCATCAACAATAATTCGATAATCATAACTAAATAATTTTCCTAGATTAATATAAATATACCGAATTTTTTCTAACTCCGTTGCATCATCTGGCATTGATGAAGCAATATAACTTAGTGATGATGCAATATTATGTCCTAAATTTAACTTCATGCCTTCACCTCTTTTGCCTATAATTTACGTTTATATTATACTGTATCACACAAAAAGTTTCAATCAAAAAAAGGCTTAATGCCTCTTTATTACATAAACATATAAACTATTCCTGAAAATAATATAATTCCAACACTAACCATTACAATAAAGCTAAATAAGCAGCCTCTTCGATGATGTCCATGATGGTGGTGAGCTGGCGGTGGTCCTCCATGTGGTCCATGATGACCGCCACCTCCTCGATGTCCTCCTGGTCCTGGCATATGATACCCTCCTTTCGTTTACTACTGTCATTTTATTTATATCACA
>CAZEMQ010000146.1:0-2363 GCA_964513435.1 uncultured Muribaculaceae bacterium | reverse complement strand
ATACAAGGAAAATAGAGATGAGATTAAACGAAACGCCAGTAAGAACATCAAAAAATTTTGGTATAAACAATATAGATATCAAAGAAATAGAATTAAATAAAAAAATAGAAGAATTTAATGGATTAACGATAAGTGGAGATACATCAGAGGTAAAAATCTCTCAAGATACAAAAAAATCTCCGCTAATATATAGTGTAGGAAAAGATTTAGAAAAACAGGTTTTTGAAAATTCTAATCAAAATATTAAGATTATAATTGATGATGATAATAAAAATATAGATTTAGAATTTGAATTTAATGAAGAAAATTTAAATCTAATAGATAATATAGAAATTATTGCAAACAAGAACGCAAAAGCGACTGTTGTAATAAAATATATATCAGATGAAGTTTATGAATATTATCATAATGGAATTGTAAGAGTTATTGCAGAAGATGGTTCAAAAATAAATGTGCTAATTATAAATATGTTAAACAATCAATCTAATAATCTATTAAGTATAGAAAATAGTTTAAATGATAATGCGTGTATAAACTACACAATTGTTGATTTTGGTGGAAAAAATAGTATTACAAATTATTATTCTAACTTGATAGGAAATGAGGCAAAGAGCGATTTAAATACTATTTATTTGGGAACAGAAAATCAAGTATTTGATATTAATTATATTGCAGAACTTAGAGGAGAAAGAACTAACGCAAATATTGAGGTTCAAGGAGCGTTAAAAGATAATGCAAAAAAGAATTTTAAAGGAACAATAGACTTCAAGAAAGGATGTAAAAAAGCGATAGGAAGTGAAAACGAATTTTGTATCCTTTTATCTGATACAGCTAGGTCAAAAGCATTGCCAATGCTTCTTTGTACTGAAGAAGATGTAGAAGGAAGCCATAGTAGTGCTGCAGGTAAAGTAGAAAATGATATGCTTTTCTATATTATGAGTAGAGGCTTTTCATATAAAGAGGCTATGAAACTTATTGTTAAAGCTAAGTTTAATAATATTTTGGAGACTATTCAGGATGAAGAGGTAAGAGATGAAATTATAAAAGAAATTGACAGAAGATTAGATTAATTTGAAAAGTTAGACATACACATTAGTAAAAAAAGAAGAAGGAGGGTATAATGATTTCAGAACAAATAAAGAAAGATTTTCCGATATTACAAAATCGAAATATTGCCTATTTAGACAATGGTGCAACAACCCAAAAGCCTATACAGGTAATAGAAGCGGTAGACAAGTATTATAAAACAATAAATGCAAATCCTCATAGAGGTTCATATAATTTAAGTGTAGAAGCAACAGAAGCTTATGAAAATGCGAGAACAAAAACCGCTAAATTCATAAATGCAGGAAGTAGTGAGGAAATTATATTTTCAAAAAATGCAACAGAAAGTTTAAATTTAATTGCATATTCTTATGGAATGGAAAAACTAAAAAAAGATGATGAAATAGTTTTATCAATAATGGAACATCACTCAAATTTAGTTCCTTGGCAAAAAGTTGCCAAAGTTACAGGAGCTAAACTAAATTATATGTATATTAATGATGACTTTGAAATATCAGACAAAGAAATAGTAAACAAAATTACAGATAATACAAAAATTGTTGGAATAACACATGTATCAAATGTTTTAGGAACAGTTAATAATATAAAGAAAATTATAGAATATGCACATAAAAAAGGTGCAATTGTTGTTGTGGATGCTTCTCAAAGTATTCCTCATACAAAAATTGATGTTCAAAATTTAGATTGTGATTTTCTTGTATTTTCAGGTCATAAAATGTTAGCACCTCTTGGGATAGGCGTTTTATATGGTAAAAAAAGACTTTTAAATGATATGACACCATTTATTATGGGTGGAGATATGATTGAATATGTATATGAGCAAGAAACAACATTTGCAGAACTTCCAAATAAATTTGAAGCTGGAACACAAAATGTTGAGGGAGCAATTGGACTTGCGACGGCTATTGATTATATTGAGAAGATAGGTTACAATACTATACAGAAAATAGAAAGTGAAGTTGTGAGCTATGCAAAACAAGAATTATCTAAATTAGATTTTCTAACATTATATTTAACTCCTCATAATGAGAATCATTGTTCTGTTATTTCATTTAATATAAATGGAGTGCATCCACATGATGTAGCAAGTATTTTAAATGATAGTGGTGTATGTGTTCGTTCAGGAAGCCACTGTGCACAACCACTTTTAAGATTTTTGGGGATTTCAGCTACTTGTAGAGCTAGTTTTTATTTTTACAACACTAAGGAAGATGTTGATAGATTAGTTGAAGCTTTGAAAAAGGTGCACGAAAAGTTTAGAAGATATTTGGGATATTAATTTTCTTATTTGGTCGCCT
>CAZEMQ010000145.1:0-2368 GCA_964513435.1 uncultured Muribaculaceae bacterium | reverse complement strand
AAGAAGATGGTTTATATATCATTAGTAATGACAATGAAATTAATTGTTATGATTTTAATTTAAAAGAATTTTTAAGCATATATATTTCTTAAGATCATTATATTATTCTTGAAAAAAAATGATTTTACTGTATAATGAATATAGATAGGTGATTGTATGTTATATACTTTTTTTCTATTATTTTTTATTTATTCTTTTTTAGGATGGATATTAGAAATATTATATACTCTTTGTGAATTAAAAAGGTTTGTAGATCGAGGATTCTTAATTGGTCCTTATTGTCCAATATATGGTGCTGGGTGTATATTGCTTAGTATTCTTTTATCGGATTATGCAGATGACCCAATAGTTTTATTTGTCTTATCAATTATAATATGTTCATTATTAGAATATTTTACTAGTTGGCTATTAGAAAAGATATTTAAATTTAGATGGTGGGATTACTCTAATATGAAGTATAATATTAATGGTAGAATATGTTTAGAAACAATTGTTCCGTTTGGTTTATTAGGGATAACCGTCGTAAAATATACAAATCCATTTTTGGTTAATTTAATTAACAAAATAGATCCTAAGATAATAATAATATCTGTTATTATACTAACTAGTTTATTTATTATAGATATATTAATATCATTTAATGTAGTATTAAATTTAAAAACAGCGACTAAAAATATTAAAAAAGACTCTACTGAAGAAATTAAAAAAGCAATTCATAAATTTATTCACAATAACTTATTTATGTATTATAGAATTGTTAAGGCATTCCCAAGTATGACAAAAATACTTAAAAACAAAAAAGATGATAAAAAATGAAATTGGCAGATATCAATTTCATTTTTTAAATTAAGGTAACAACAATTTTTGACCAATAGATAAAACTGTTGTTGATAAATTGTTAAGATTGCTAATTGCAGATACTGTAGTTCCAAATTCTTGAGCTATGCTATATAATGTGTCTCCGCTTTTTACTGTATAAGTAACATAATCTGTACTGTCACTAGGAAGTTTTAAAATCTGTCCTATACTTAAAATATTACTAGTAAGATTATTCAAACTTTTTAACTCATCAACAGTAGTATTATATTTATTTGCAATGGAATATAGGGTATCTCCACTTACTACAGTGTAAGTAACATCACTAGACGTACTACTTGGTATTTTTAATATTTGACCTATAGTTAAAGTATCTGTTGATAAGTTGTTAAGATTGCTAATTGCAGATACTGTAGTTCCAAATTCTTGAGCTATGCTATATAATGTGTCTCCGCTTTTTACTGTATAAGTAACATAATCTGTACTGTCACTAGGAAGTTTTAAAATCTGTCCTATACTTAAAATATTACTAGTAAGATTATTCAAACTTTTTAACTCATCAACAGTAGTATTATATTTATTTGCAATGGAATATAGGGTATCTCCACTTACTACAGTGTAAGTAACATCACTAGATGTACTACTTGGTATTTTTAATATTTGACCTATAGCTAAAGAGTCTGTTGATAGGTCGTTAAGATATTTTAAGTTATCAACAGTAGTATTATATTTTTGGGCAATGCTGTATAATGTATCTCCTGCAACTACTACATATTCAGATGTAGTAACGCTTGTTTCTTTGTTTGGTATATATAGATTTTGTCCAATGCTTAATAGATTACTAGTTAAATTGTTAGCATTTTTTAATTCATCAACTGTTAAATCATACTTTTTAGCAATACTCCATAGTGTATCCCCGCTTTGAACTGTATAATAATTGGAATCTTCTAAAGCTTGATATATGCCTCCCGCATATTCAACAATAGCTTTAGTTACCGCCTCAGCTAAATCTTCCCAATTATTTTTAAGTTGTGAAACATCATCGCCAGTTGAATCAGCAAAACCATATTCGACAATAACTGTTTCATTATTTGGTGTATCACGCATTATATAATAATAATCTTTTGCTGAATTACTAGGTAGGCGTCTTTGATAATACTTTCGAACGTTCTGACCAGCAGTTTCTAGTTCGTTAGCGATTTTTTTGGAAAATGTATCATCATTTCTAAGGGCATAAATGACTTCAGCACCATCACCACCACCAGCATTTATATGATTAGAAACTACTATTACATCACTTCCATTACCATAAAAACTTTGAATTCTACTAGGTCTAGTACTGCTATCTAAAGTCTCATCTGTAGTCCTAGACATTTCATTTGGCACTCCTAGTTCATCTAATCTATTATGAATATATTCACTGATTTTTAAAGTATAATCTTTTTCGACAATCCCATTAGCGGAAGTACCAGGATCATCACCACCATGTCCAGCATCAATCACAACCTTTTTTATCGCTCTATCCATGTATATCACCTAAAATATTATATGA
>CAZEMQ010000144.1:0-2379 GCA_964513435.1 uncultured Muribaculaceae bacterium | reverse complement strand
AAAAAATATAAAATGATTCATAATGATAGAAATCCTATAGAATATATAACTACAAGAATAAAATCTGAAGAAAGCATGAAGGAGAAGCTAAAAAGAAAAAAACTACCTGTTAATCTAGAAACAGCATTAACAAAAATATATGATGCAGCTGGAATTAGGATTATATGTGCATATATAGATGATGTGTATGAGGTAGTTGAAATGCTAAAAAAATATGATGATTTAAAAGTATTAAAAGAAAAAGATTATATAAAAAATCCAAAGGAAAATGGATATAGAAGCTATCATATAGTATTTCAAACATATTTAGATATAGCAGGTGAAAAGCAGCCTGTAAATGTAGAAATTCAGATAAGAACTATTGCAATGGACTTTTGGGCAAATCTGGAACATCAAATGAAGTATAAAAAAGATATTAAAAATCAAAAAATGATTGTTGATGAATTAAAAAGATGTGCTGACGAAATTGCAACAACTGATATTGATATGCAAACAATAAGAAATATGATTAATAGTTAATATATTAGAAAGGATGGAAATTGATTATGAAAGAAAAAATTTTAATTGCAGATGATGAAATGGAGCTTGCAAGAGCAGTAGGAATGATTTTAAAATACAGTGATTATGATGTTGATATTGTAGAAAATGGTAAACAAGCAGTAGAGAAGACTAATGAAAATATGTATGATGTTATAATTTTAGATATTATGATGCCTGTTATGGATGGAATACAAGCATTAAAAATGATGAGAAAGAATAATGTCAAAACTCCAATTATACTATTAACTGCTAAATCACAAGTTGATGATAAAGTAGAGGGATTAGATTCAGGAGCAAATGATTATCTAACAAAACCATTTGATAAAAAAGAATTACTAGCTAGAATAAGAGCTTTAACAAGAATCAAAGAAGAAAGCAAAGAAAAATATGAAATAGGAAATATTATATTTAGTAAAGAAAATTCAGAAATATCTAATGATAAAGCATCATTGCATTTAACTAGTAAAGAATGTGAAATAATGGAATTTTTGGTAAAGAACCAAGAAAGAGTTATTGAAAAACAAGAATTAAATAAAAAAATTTGGAATGATAATACCAGTGATGAAAATGTAGTTGGAATGTACATCTCTTATTTGCAGAATAAATTCATGGCTTTAGGTGCGAATATTGAAATAATAGATAAAAACGGATATGTTTTGGAGAAAAAAGTATGATAAAAAAGTTACAAAGAAAATTTATCTTGATATCAATGGTAGCTACGATTGTTGTAACTACCTGTATATATGGCATAGTAGTACTAGCAAACTACATTGTAATGGACAGGCAATTTAATGGATTGTTAGATTTGATTTCAGAAAACGATGGAGAAATTCCAGAATATCAACCACGTAATGATGAATTATCAGGTTTTATAACACAAGAAACAGAATTTTCTACTAGGTATTTTATTGTAAAAATAGATAATGAGGGAAATGTGATTGAAGCAAATATGCAACACATAGCAGCAGTTACCCAAGAAGATGTCCAAGAGATACTACAACAAATATTAGAAAAAAGTAAAGAATCAGGATATTATAATAATTACAAATATAAAATTACAGAAAATGATGAAGGAAAATCGATAATATTTTTAGATTGTACAATGCAATTAAGTAGTTTTAAATCATCAACAGAAAAATCAATTTTCGTAATAGCTATTGGTTTATTAATAATATTTATAATAATATCTTTTCTATCTAAAAAAGTATTATCTCCTATCATTAAAAACATAGAAAAACAAAAGCAATTTGTTACAAATGCTGGGCATGAATTGAAAACACCTGTAGCAATAATTATGGCAAATGCAGATGTTTTGGAGCTATCTTCTAATGAGAATAGTGATTTAGTTCAAAGCATTAAGAAACAGGCTAAAAGATTAGATACATTAATTAAAAGCTTATTAAAATTAGCAAATGTAGAAGAAAGAAAAATCGAAATAAACTATACTGAATTTTCTATAACAGATATGATACAAGAGGAAATTATACAATTTAAAACTTTAGCTCAGAACAAAGAAATAATTTATAATAATAAAGAAAACATACAAATTAAAGGAGATAGTAATAGTATAAAACAATTAATTACAATACTATTGGATAATGCTATAAAATATACTCCAGACAATGGAAAAATAGAAATACGAGTAGAAATGCAAGGAAAAAATACTAAAATTCAATTTGCAAATGAATGTGAAAACACAAACAGTATAAATACTGATAGGATTTTTGATAGATTCTATAGAGAAGATAAATCTAGAAGTAAAACAATAGAAGGTTTTGGAATAGGATTATCAATGGCTAAATCAATTGTTGAGATGCATAATGGCAAAATAACAGCAGA
>CAZEMQ010000143.1:0-2413 GCA_964513435.1 uncultured Muribaculaceae bacterium | reverse complement strand
AAATTTTATTTTATTGTAAATGCTCCACAAATATCATTGTAATAAAGAATTTCTAAATAATGCAAAGCCCTAGTGCAAGCGACATATAAAAGATGCATATCCACTTTATCATCAACATCATATTTATAACTAGATGCATCATTTATTATAACTGCATCAAACTCTAATCCCTTAGCCAAAGCACTCGTAAGCACACATACTCCACCATTATATTCACTATCTTTAGCACTTATATGAGTTACAGAAATACTTTTTTGTAAAGCTTTATATACTTCTTTAGATTCATTACTGTCTTTACAAATTACAGCCACAGTCTTAAACCCTTTTTTAATTAGCTCTTTAATTTTATTTATCTTATACTCATTATCTTTATTATTACTAAATACAACTTCATCACCATGTCTAATTACTGGATTAGCAAACGGCAACTTAAGAATATCAAGTATTTTATTAGCATTATAAGTTATCTCTGCTGTAGTTCGATAACTCCTATTAATATTTATTAGCTCACAATCACCATTAAACACACTATCAACTACACATTCCCAATTTTCAACACTACGATAAGAGTATATAGCCTGTGCCAAATCCCCATAAATTGAATACGTACTATTGGGAAATAACTCTTTTAAAACACTTAAGTGAAACAACCCATAATCTTGAGCTTCATCTACTACAATATTATGATATTGTTCTTTATTACCATGCAATCTATAATTAATATGTAACAAAGCTGCCATATCTTCAAAACTTATTTTTTTATGTTTTATCAAATCTAAAGTACTAAATTTTATCTTTTTTATTTCATCTTCATTTAATTCATCTGTATATTTTTCAATATTTTCGATAAATATTTTATATAATTCTGTTATTTTTATATCCATCTTTTTAAAATAATCTTTAATATATTTAATACCTTTATTCTTAACAAAATCATAAAGTTCTTCACTTTTAATAATAGCTTCTTTTCTTCTAATATCATTATCTGGTAAATTAATATAAATATTACGATATTTTTTATTCAATGCTTCATATATACTATCCATATTATTTTTATATTTTTTAACTACATAATTACTAGCATTACTAAAGTTTGGGTAATGATGCCTTTTTGCAAACAACAGTTTTTTTATTTCCTGAATACCAAATATTTCTTCGCCATCTATTTTAATTCCTTCTTTAACCATATATTTATCTAAATAATCATCAATAAATTTATCTATTGCTTCTTTATATTCAAGTGATGTCTTAAACTTATTTATTTTGTTAGTCATTTTATCAGTATCATTTTGATTATCTAAACTTAATTTTTCTTTTAACATTTCATTTAATATTTCAAAATATGTTTTTTGATCAACTTGAGAAGTTTCTAACTCTGGAAGAATTGAAGAAATATAATTTAAGAAATATTTATTAGGACCTATAACCAAAAACTCATTAGCATGAATTTTCTTATCCAATATATAAAGCAAATAAGAAATTCGATGCAAAGCCACTGATGTTTTACCGCTGCCTGCTACCCCTTGAATAATCAAATTATTATATATTGGTTTTCTTATTATATAATTTTGTTCTCGCTGGATTGACGCTACAATTGTTTTCATCTTATTATCAGCATTTTGTGATAAATAAGGTTTTAACAATTCATCATTAGTAACTAAACTAGTATCCAAAACATCTATTAATTTACCATCTTTAATATTAATTTGTCTTTTTAAATCCATATTCCCTTTAACTATTCCATTTGGACTAATATATTCAACATCTCCAACTTCACTATCGTAATAAAGGCTACTTATCGGTGCTCTCCAGTCAGTAACGACAGTTTCTGTATCATAGACAATACCTTTTCGACCAATATAATACTTTTTCTTATCTGGACTTTCACCCTCAGCAAAATCGATTCTCCCAAAATATGGTGTCCCCATAGATTTTTTCAATGATTCTCTTTTTTCACTAACTTGAGTAGCCCGAACATTCAAAATAAATTGATCTCCTCTTTTTTTATCATCCCCAGATAAGGAAAGTGATGTTTTTGCTACTTCTTTCATTGTTTTATTTGATGAAGCTAATTCCTCATTAATTATGTTTAAAACATAATCTAAATATTTTTGTTCTTCTAATTCAATCATTGTAAACCTCCTTCTATACTCAATTATTATTGTCTACAACTATAATGAATTTTTTAAACACCTCCATTTCTTTGATAAAGCATCTAATATTTTACATATCCCCTCCTTCTACTTTTCCAAAATAAAACATCCGTATGTACTAGACATAACTATGTTTTCCCAACTTTATAGTTATTCTTCCATACGGATGTAAACGGCTTATGTTGGGTACAAATAACCTATGTTCACCCATCATAAGCATTTTTTATAATAAGATTAACGCCGTAATTCGGCTAACTAAA
>CAZEMQ010000142.1:0-2416 GCA_964513435.1 uncultured Muribaculaceae bacterium | reverse complement strand
TCATCTAGATGTATTTTAGTGTGACCAATTATTTGATAATCTTCATGCCCTTTACCAAGAATTAACAATATATCTTCTGGATTAAGCATTTCGATACCTTTTTTAATAGCTGTTTTTCTATCTAGTTCTACTTCGTAATTGTCAGTAGAAACACCCTTTAATATGTCGTCCATAATTTTCTTTGGGTCTTCAGTTCTTGGATTATCGCTAGTAAGAATTGCATAATCGCTCAATTCGGTTGCAATTCTTCCCATGATAGGTCTTTTAATAGGGTCACGATCTCCACCACAACCTACAATAGTAATTACTCTGTTAGTTTTAAGTTCGTTATATGCTTCAACAACTTTTTCAACAGCATCTGGAGTATGGGCATAATCAATTACTGCATATCCACCGTTAACTTTATGAGTTTCACATCTTCCTTTTGGAGCATAAAGTTCTTTGGTCATCTTTATTATTTCATTGATATCAACACCAAAATTGCAAACAATGGCTAAAGCTGTAATATAATTGTAAACATTAAATTTACTTGTTAAATTTGTTGTAACATTATAAGTTGTATTGCCAAATTCAAATTCTATTTCAGTTTGAGCTGGTGTGATTTTAGCATCTTTTATGAAAAAATCGCAATTTTTGTTGAAGCCTAAACGTTGTCCTTTACCAAATCTATTAATAAACTTTTCTCCTGCTTCATCATCGGCATTGACAATTAATTTACCATCATTTACAAGGTAATCAATAATTTTTAATTTAGCTTCTAAGTAACTTTCCATAGTTTTATGGTAATCCAAATGGTCTTCTGTAAGATTAGTAAATGCTACAATATCCATATGTAGGCCATATATTCTTTCATAAGATAGAGCATGTGAACTAACTTCCATGACAACGATTTGACAACCTTTCTTTATGATGTCTAGTAAAATTGTGTATATCGTCAAAATATTAGGGGTTGTATTGTCAGTTTCATATGCTTCATCTTTATACATAAAACCTAAAGTTCCTAAATAAGCACAATCATTTTTAAACAATTTTAATAGTTGATATGTCAAATATGCAGTTGTTGTTTTTCCGTTAGTACCTGTAATTCCAATGATTTTTAATTTGTTTATTTCATCAGCGTATTGTTCTTTTAATGCTTTTTTTAAATATTCTTCTGTTGAAGGAACTACTTCAATAGGTACACTGCATTGAACTTCTTTTTCTGAAATAATTTTGCTAGCTCCGTTTTTTATAGCATCGTCAATAAAATCGTGACCATCAACAGTGTGCCCCTTTATAGCAACAAATATTTGACCTTTCTTTACTTTACGTGAATCTATTTCATATATCATATCAAAATCTCCTTTGTTTTAGTTTATTATATCACATCCTAAAAGTTTCCGATAGTTTTTATTAATGATGCGTGTTATAATTGTAAATAAGGAGGAGAACGAATGGAAAAAATTATATTAACTGGCGATCGGCCCACAGGGAAGCTTCATATAGGTCATTACGTGGGGTCGTTAAAAAATAGAGTCGCTTTACAAAATAGTGGTGAATTTGACAAAGTATACATTATGATAGCTGACGCTCAAGCACTTACTGATAATTTTGATAATCCAAGTAAGGTTAGGAATAATGTTATTGAAGTAGCACTAGATTATTTGGCAGTTGGGCTAGATCCTAAAAAAACTACTATTTTTATTCAATCAGAAGTAAGTGAACTTACAGAACTCACCTATTATTATATGAATTTAGTTACTTTGAATCGATTGAAGAGAAATCCAACAGTTAAAAACGAATTATCTCTTAGAGGATTTGATAAAAGCATTCCAGTAGGTTTTTTAAATTATCCAGTAAGTCAAGCAGCTGATATTACTGCTTTTGATGCAACTTGTGTACCTGTTGGTGAAGATCAACTTCCGATGATTGAACAAGCTCGGGAGATTGTCCATAGTTTTAATAATATTTATGGAGAAACTTTGGTAATGCCAGAGGTGAAATTGCCTGATAACGAAATAGAAAGAAGATTGCCTGGTACTGATGGCAAAGAGAAAATGAGTAAATCTGTTGGTAATTGTATATATTTATCTGATGATGAGGAGACAATAAAAAAGAAAGTTATGAGTATGTATACCGATCCTAATCATATAAGGATAGATGATCCAGGTCAAGTTGAAGGGAATATAGTTTTTGTTTATTTAGATGTTTTTGCCAAAGATGAAGATTTCCAAAAATACTTGCCAGAGTATAAAAATTTAGATGAATTAAAAGAACATTATCGTCGAGGTGGACTTGGAGATGTTACAATTAAAAAGTTTTTAAATAACATTTTGCAAGAAACATTAAAACCGATTAGAGAAAGAAGAAAAGAACTTAGTGATAATATCGAATATGTATACCGAGTTTTAGAAGAAGGAACTATTGAAGCTCGTAA
>CAZEMQ010000141.1:0-2420 GCA_964513435.1 uncultured Muribaculaceae bacterium | reverse complement strand
GTGATAGTATGAAAGACAAAAACGTTGTTTTTATGGGAACTCCGGATTTTGCTGTACCGGTGTTAGAAATGTTGATTGAAAAAACTAATGTTGTAATGGTGGTAACTCAACCAGATAAGGTTGTTGGTAGAAAAAAAGAAGTTGTTTATAGTCCAGTAAAAAAAGTAGCAATAGATAATAATATTGCAGTTTTTCAACCAGAAAAAATTCGAAAAGACTATCAAGCTTTAGAAAAATTAAATATTGATTTGATAGTCACATGTGCTTATGGCCAAATAATTCCAGCTTCTGTCTTAGCATTACCTAAATGTGGGTGTGTAAATGTTCATGCCTCAATCTTACCTAAATATCGAGGTGCTGCTCCGATTCAATGGGCAATTATGAATGGAGAAAAAGAAACTGGAGTAACAATCATGTTTATGGATGAAGGCATGGATACTGGAGATATTATAAAAATTGCTAAAGTATCAATAGATGAAGATGATAATGTTGGAACTTTGCATGATAAACTTGCTATTTTAGGAAGAGATACTTTAGAAAGTGTTTTAGATAATTTATTAAATGGGCTAATAATTGGGATTAAACAAACTGATGATTTTTCTTTAGCACCGATGATTAAAAGGGAAGATGAAAGATTAAATTTTAAAGATACTGGGGTAAATATAATAAATAAAATAAGGGCATTTAATCCATGGCCATTAGCTAATATAATTATAGATAACAAAGAATATAAAATCGTAAATGCTAAATTTGTATCTGGAAAAAGTAAAAGTTGTGGTAGAATAGTAGATATAGATAAAAATTCTTTAGGCATTAGTTGTAAAGATGGAACTATATATATAAAAAGAATAAAACCATTTGGTAAAAAAGAAATGGATATAAATAGTTTTCTAAATGGAATAGATATAAATGAATATAAGAATAAGGAGGTTAATTAAGTATGGAAAAGCAAAGTTTTTGGCAAAGTGAAAAAGGAAAGGCTGCAGTTAAGTTAGGTCTTTGGATGATTTTTATAATCATACTGGTAGTAATAGTTATTTTTTCAGAGCAAAATAATTCTCTTGAAATAGATAGTACTAGTCTAACTGAAGAGGAAAATAATACTGAAGTAGAGTATGAATTTAAAAGTTATAGCCAAATGCAACAAAATTTATTGATGGAAAACTATGAATATGAATATGTAATTACAACTGCTGATAGTAAATATGTGTATACTGGTAAAAAAGCAAATGGTAAAGAAATTGGGTTTAGAGAAAGTTCTGAAGGAATAATTAAATATTATGATGATGGTAGTGGAATTTACCAAATAACTTTAGATGAAATGATAGAATTTGAAACAATATATTCAAATTTCAATGAAGATTATTTAAATTTAGATGTTCTTTTTACAAATTTAAATGAATATTTATATACAATTGAAATAAATGAAGATACGCGGCTTATTACATATGATAAAGAGGGATATCAAGTTAAGGTGTTAACTGATACTGAAAATATTACGGAGATTTATATAACTGTTGATACTGTTGTTTATGAGTTGAAGTTTTCAAAAGTAGGGGAGTGCGAAATAGCTGATTTAACCTAAAAATGGGGTAGGGGGATTATAAAAATGGAGAAATGGTTAAAATTCGGAGTTACTAATTTTTTTACAGCTTTAAGGGCTGCTGGTATAGTTTGTTTAATTCCAGTTTTTAAAATTTATGGTGGTTTAGCAACGGCTTTATTATCAGCTGGTTGTTTTGCAACTGATTTTATCGATGGTCAACTAGCTAGAAAGCTAGAATCATCGACGTTTTTTGGTAGTCTTTTTGATGGCGTTACTGATAAAGCTTTTTTAGTTGTTAATATGCTTTTACTTATGAGTATAACTCCTTTAGCAATCATACCAATTTTAGCTGAGTTAGGCATTGCTACTGTTCAAAGTTTAAAATATCAAAATAATATGAATGTTCAATCGAATATGATGGGAAAAGCTAAAATGTGGGTTGCGGGTATAACAGTATCTTTAGCTTATCTTTTAGCAGACCAAACTTTTATCAATTATCTAGGGGCTGATATTGCTACCAAAGTAGCATCACTTGGTAATATAAAGCTTTTTGGTATTGCTCTTACACCGCTCGTATTAAGTGAAATTGCAACATTGAGTAGTTATATAAAAGAATTTCTAGGTGAGAAAAAGGCTATGCAAGAAGAAGTCGAGCAAGGATTAGAAGAAACTAAAGAAGCGAAACAAACAGAGGAAAATGAAGAAGAAAGAAAAACAATTGAAAGTTTGGAAGATGAATTGAAAGATGCTGAGTTAAAAGATATACTTTTTGACCATGATTTTTATGAACAATATAAAGATGCAGGCAACTTAAAGCTTATAAGAAGCATGACCAAGAAGAAAAAGTAAAGTTTTTCTTCTTTTGTGGTATAAT
>CAZEMQ010000140.1:0-2420 GCA_964513435.1 uncultured Muribaculaceae bacterium | reverse complement strand
CTTATTTTTTCTATTAAGTTAATTATAAGTGTGTGTGTGTGTGTGTGTGTGTACAACCACAAGGCTTTCAGCCTTTTCTTTTGTTTTCATTCTTTTTTCCTCTGTTCTTATTTTTACATAATTATCTTATATCAAATCTTATTTTGCGTCAATACAACTTTTTAAAAAATTCTTATCTCTTCATATAAAAACATAAATTATAAAATTTTAATCATACATTTAAAATTTCTTAATTTTCTATATTTATATACAATTATCATAAGTACTTTTTATAATATAATATCTTTGCTCTATAATATTTTTATAAAAACCCTTTCTATTATCTGTCATGCAATCTATACTATCAATAATTTTTTTGATTTTATCCATATCAATATTTATAAATATTCTTTTAATAGCATTATTACACTCTTTATTTTTCATTTGCTTTATATATGAAATATAATTTATTTTTTTACCATTTTCTTTTAAACATGAATAACAATTGATTGCTAAATTCTTTAGTTCTGTTTCATTTAATTTTTCAATCTCTTCATCTTCAAGCATTGGATTTAAACAAGAACCACAATCATAAATTGGTGAAAACATTACATTTCTTGTATTTCGATTTAATAAAAAACCCCAATTACCATTATGTCTATCAGTATTTCCAATTAAACTATCAATAATAAACATATCCCAAAATTTTTGCTTTGTACTTTCTGTATCAATCATTTCATTTTCTTCTATAACTTCCATTATATCATCTATTTCTGTTCCTATTTTTTTATCAGGATTAGTACTTAAAGCTAAATTTTCAAATTCATACAACACATTCTCATTATCTGTAAAATCTTCGCAAGCACAAACTATTTTTTCTTTTCCATTATAATTATATTTTCCAAGTATAACATTTTGTGTTTCAAATCCACAAATTTTAAATACATTACTACCAATATATTCAGAAAAAGCATTATTAATATATGATATATTTTTGTTTTTTTCTCGTACTGGATCTGGAAACTTTACCAAATACTTTTTATTATCATAAATCAAAGTTTTCTTTTTCTCTGAACCTCTGAAGTTGTTAAATTCTTCTATAGCATTTGTAAAATCAATCATTATCATTCTCCTTGTTTTTTAATTTTCTATTAGTATATCATAAAATTTATTTGATTACTATAATATATACTTAAAAAAATTATATCTATAGAAAAAACTTCATTTAATTTTAAGAAAATTATTTAATATATAACATTGCTCGGCAACCTATATAACTAGCAAAACTTGAAAGGCCAATAATATGTCTAGAATTGACTGAATCTACTGAAGCATTACTATTCCAGTGTCCATCAAAATATTGACTATTCATTGTCCACTCTTGTACATTACCTGCTAAATCATAAATGTTTGCAGTTTTCCATGCTTCATTATAAGCTGTACTTCTTTTACTTCCACTACCTGTTGCTGCATTTCCTGTACTATCAGCATAATTTCCCCAACTTGCTGAATTACAAATATCTTCTATTGTTTTATTGCCACTTTCTATTAGCCATATTAATGTTCTATACCATTGACACCCCCATATCATTCCTGTTTCTATATTTTCTTTATTTTCAGCTAATGTTTTACATTTTTTATATGAATTATACCAAGTTGTATATGTTATATCTCCATTTTCCGCTATAACAACCGCTGTAGCTAAACTTAAATTTCCTGTTTCATATCTTCCTATATAAAATCCTCCATATTTTTCTACACTCTCTATCATTTCATTAAATTCTTTTTCTAATTGTATTAAAAATTCATGTGTTGTTTCTACTCCTAAATCATATGTTATTAATGTTGAGTCATAACCTAATCTTATTGCAGTAGGTTCCATATATACTTCGCTCGAAATTTTCATTCCCCCATCACTTTCACTCCAATTATAAGCCGTTATTCCACTCGATGTACTAAAATCGTATAGTTTTCCCCATTTCTTTCCATTACTATCTGTTCCATACATTTGACTGGCATCTGGTACTGGTATCCATACATATTGATTTCTTGTTGTCTTTGCCTGTGCTACATTTTCATCTGTTACCTCATCTTCACCTTCATAAATCACATATCCCATATTTATTTCATTCTCTCCATCTACTGAGCTACCTACATATCCATCTGGTATCGGACACATACTGCCATCTGCTTCTACATGCCATGTTACTTTATTTTCTTCATCATAATATCCATCTTCTATTGATGAATCTATTACACTTTCTTCTTCATCTTCACTTTTCAAACTTTCTTCATCACTACTCGCACTTAACTCACTTATCCTAGCTTGCACTCCATCTATTATATTAGTTTTATTAACTAATATAATTCCTGCAACTATTACTAAAATTATTATTCCTATTAATGTAAATATAAGTGTGTGTGTGTGTGTGTGTGTGTGT
>CAZEMQ010000139.1:0-2430 GCA_964513435.1 uncultured Muribaculaceae bacterium | reverse complement strand
TAATATGAAATTTAAATAATTTCAAGGGTTTTACGACAATTTTTTTATAAAATATAGTTGACACATTAAATCCAATTTGTTATAATCTAAATGCATTTGCAAAAATGTATGGAGGAATACCCAAGTCCGGTTGAAGGGATCGGTCTTGAAAACCGACAGGTCGAGAAATCGGCGCAGGGGTTCGAATCCCTTTTCCTCCGCCAAGATTTTAATATCGCGGGATGGTAGCAGTTTGGTAGCTCGTCGGGCTCATAACCCGAAGGTCGTAGGTTCAAATCCTACTCCCGCAACCAATGGTTCGTTAGTGTAGGGGTCTATCACGCCTGCCTGTCACGCAGGAGATCACGGGTTCAAATCCCGTACGAACCGCCATGATGGCTTCATAGCTCAGTCGGTAGAGCAGAGGACTGAAAATCCTTGTGTCGCTGGTTCAATTCCCGCTGGAGCCACCAGAAAGTCAAATATAAGCCTATTTATGGGCTTTTTATTTTGCCAAACCCACTTTTAATGCTTTCATCGATAGTATATAAAAAGAAAATTAGTTTGTTACATAGATAATATAATGCTTGTCAGCTATAAAAAATTTTAGTATAATTTGTTTAAGCCGTAATAGTATAATGGTATTACAAGTCCATGGTAAGGATTAAATCAGTGTTCAATTCACTGTTACGGCACCATAGGAAAATTAGTCGAACTAATCGATTTGTAATATATGAAAGGTTAATTTCGGTTAACCTTTTTTATATGCTTGAAAGGAGTTGATTAGTTATGCAGATAGTAAATGAACAATTAGATATTGATAAGGTATTAGAAAAACGAATTAAAAACACACTTAAATTTCTCAATATCAAATCTAAAATTATTAAGGGCAATATTATTCACATTCCTAAAACTAACATTGCTTATATAGAACCACACAAGTTAGAAATAAATGAGATAACATATCTTTTCTTTAATGAATGTGAAAATGTTTATATTAATACAGTGGAAAATTTTCTACCTTTTAAAGAATTAGAAACTTATATTAAAAAGCATAAAGACTAACCTTATTGACAAAGAAAAAATAAGTGATAGAATATAAAATCAATAAATGAAATGCAGTATTTCTATTTATTAGATTGGTGGGATTCTATGCATTGGAATAAACAATATAGTAATAGAATTAATAACGATTGTTTAAGGAGTCAGAGGTATTAGTTTAATGCTAGTGCTTTTGACTCCTCTTTTTTATGGAAAAAAGAGTTGATGAAATACGAAAAAGAATGCAGTAATTTATTGTAGAGTTTCTACTGAAGACCAAGGCAGAGAGGGTTATTCTTTAGGAGAACAATTAGAAAAGTTAAAAAATTTATGTAAGTTTCGGGATTATAATGTTTATGGAGTTTATGAAGATGCAGGAATAAGTGCAAAAGATATGGAACATAGACCACAATTTAAAAAAATGTTAGAAGAAGTAAAAAATCATATCACTTCGCCGTGTTCTGTAGTATGCTCAATAACAGTTTACTATTATACAATAGATTTAAAGTGTTGAAAATTTAATTTATATTTTTCAATTCAATTTGTGCCTTTCAGAGGACTGAAAGGACGATAGAAAGGAATGTTAGTTATTTATGAAAATATATCAAATTCATAGACTTTCCGTTAGAAATTTAGTACAATTATTATAGGAGTTGATATTAATGAATGAATCATATTTGACAGAATTTCGGAATGTACTTCCAAAGCGTTACGAACAAGAAAAAGAGAAATTTGAGTACATAGATTGGATAACTACTGAACATGATATGCCATAACAAACAAGTATTTATGTTGCAAAGCAAATTTGGAGAATAATTGGAGGTGATTTAAATGAATTCCCCATTTTTTAATCAAAAACAATTAGAGTTGTTTATGGATTCCTTACAAGAATATGTAAAAGTTGATGATCAACAAATGTTTTATGCTATGATATGTGCTTTTTTAGCACACGGAAACAAGAAGGATAAAGAGGGAGCACCTTATTATAGACATCCATTAAATGTGGCTAGAAATCTAAAAGAAAAAAATGAAAAAATAGTTGCAATGTTGCATGATGTACTCGAAGATTCAAGTATTACGGAGGAAAATCTGCAAGCTATGAGCTTTTCTGATGAGGTAATAACGGCAGTTAAAGCATTGACACGTGGTAAATTGCAGAGCTACCGTAGTTATTTGGAACAGGTATGTATGAATCCATTAGCTAAAATTGTAAAATTAGCAGATATCCAGGATAATATTAATCCTGATCGACTTGAAAAGTTAGATGCTGTAACGCGAACGCGGTTAAAAAATAAATATGAAAAAGCAATTGATTTTTTAAATAGCTATCCGGATGAAAGAGCCTAGATGGTGCCGTCAATAAAAGTATGATATAATAGTTCTCAAAGTGATAGTGTGAAAAGTTTTATG
>CAZEMQ010000138.1:0-2496 GCA_964513435.1 uncultured Muribaculaceae bacterium | reverse complement strand
TATTGCCCCATACTTGAGCAAATTTATTCATTAAAATATTACCAGCCATACCATGAATACAAATAACACAAGCATCTTTATTTTTACTTTCATAATGAATAATAGGTAAATTTAATCCATCAGAAGTATACTCATTTATAATCTCCATATATCTCATATGCCTTTCTTATATCAATGAGGTTCATATGCAAAAACAATCTTCACACAAGAACTTTCTATAGATTTATATCCTTTTAATTAATAATTAAACTCTTAAATGGCGTCCCCGAATGGAATCGAACCATCACTCTAACCCTTAGGAGGGGCTTGTTTTATCCATTAAACTACGGGGACTCACCAATAACTATATTATCACAACTTCTAAAGAATTTCTAGTCATTTATCTTTAAGCAGCTTTTTTGTCAGTTCTAAAATCTTTTTTGTAGATTCATTTTTCTCATGCTTATTCATATTTTCTTGCCACCTTTGAAGTATTCTATCATTAGATAGTACTCTTCTAAGAGCAATCGTTAAACCAAAAGGCTTTAAAACTTTCATCCCATATTTTTTGCGGCATATGTACTTGGCGTTATATTTTTCTGGTCCTCCATTACCAGGGATTAAAATCATCGGCACTCGCATGTCAATACATTCAGTTAATGTTGCACCACCTGGTTTACTTATAACAACATCACTAATATTTAACAGACTATAAACATCTTTAGTAAATCCCAAAACTTTAACATTGTTTGCTTTTCTTTTCATTACATAACGACGGGCTTTTTCTTCTAGTTTTTGATTATTCCCACTTACGAATATGATATTAATCGGAAAATCCTTGCGAATTACGGCTTTTAAAAAATCTAAACTAGCTAAAGAGCCCATTGCACCACCGCCGAAAAAAAGACAAGTTTTTTTCGATTTATCAATGTTATATTTAAAATAAGTTTCTTCCTTACTAAGTTTTGTTTCCATCTTCTTGCGATCAAACGGAAGACCGAAAGAATAAATTTTTTTGCCATCAATCCCCTTTTTTACCATCTCATTTTTCATTATATCATTGGCTACAATAAAAGCATCTTGACACTGATGGTCTTTTCTCCAGTAACTATGGGATACATAATCTGTTATGACTGTTATAATTAAAGAATTGATAATTCCCTTTTTATTGTAATAGGAAATGATATTACCTCCAAAAAAATGTGTCGAAATAGTTAAATCGGGGTTAAAATCAGCAATTTCCCTTCGCAAAAGTTCATTATCAAAAGCTTTTTTAACTAACTTCATTTGACTTAAACTAGCTAAACGATTATCTGCTATATCGTAAATAAAACTAAAAGTCTTATGAAAGCTATGTCTTATAAACATATCATATATTTTAATACTTGCATTCCCCAATAAATTTGAATACTTAGCAACATCTAAAGTTCTAACTTCATAATTACTATTTTCTTCAAAATATGTACATATTTTATCTGCTATTGATTTATGACCTGAACCATATGGAGCATATATAATCAAAATTTTCTTTCTCATACTTATCTTACCCAATATAATTATACAACATTAGAAAAGCAAATGCTAGAATTTTAACCAAACAATATTTGACACATCAATCATTTATAGTATATGTAACTTGGTTATAATGATCGTTTAAATAAGAAAACCTAGCATTTACTAGTAAAATCATTCCAACAATTGCCAAATAAAAAAACAATACTCCACTATACTTTTTTAAAACTCTTATCATCATACTTACCTCTTCTTTCCAAATTAACTTTATCACGAATATTTGTTTGTGTCAATGTCGAATTAAAACAAACGTTTGACTTTTTACACAAAGTATTGTAAAATGATTATGGAGGTATTGAATGGATAAAAAATTAACTAAAAGACAAGAAGAAATTTTAACCTACATAAAAAAATATAGTGCTACTCATGGGTATCCCCCATCAATTAGGGAAATTTGTAGCGGTGTTGGTTTGAGTAGCCCTGCAACAGTTTTTGTTCATGTAAAAAATTTAGAAAAAAATGGTTATATCAAATCTACTAATAACAAATTTAGAACCATTGAATTATTAGTAGATAATGAATATTTAGAAAAGAATGATAATGTAATCAAAGTTCCATTGCTTGGAAAAATTACTGCTGGTAATCCTATAACAGCAATTGAACAACCTGATGAGTTTTTTGACTTACCAGCTTCACTAATGCCTAAAAGTGGAGAGGTATTTACCTTACATGTCAGTGGAGAATCAATGATAAACAAGGGAATATATGATAACGATTATGTAATTGTCAAAAAACAAAATGATGCCAAAAATGGTGATATCGTTGTAGCAATGACTGATGAAAATGAAGTAACTTTAAAAACATTTTATAAAGAAAAAGACCACATTCGCCTACAACCAGAAAATGATACAATGGATCCACTTATATTTCCAAATGTAACAATACTAGGTATAGCTATTGGTCTATATCGTAAGATATAAAAAATTGGTACTGAGTTACCAATTT
>CAZEMQ010000137.1:0-2502 GCA_964513435.1 uncultured Muribaculaceae bacterium | reverse complement strand
TTGAAGAAAAAGAAGGATATTTATTACGATTAAAAGAATTACTAGGAATAAAAGAAGAACAAAATATTAGTAATATTGCATTTTTAACAGATGTTAATGGGCAATCCTATTTTCATAACGATTTGAAAAAGATTGATAAAGGATTAAGAAAAAGGGCTACTGCTTTATTATCTAAAATAAACGATGATAATGCAAAAAATTTCAAAAAAACATATGATACAGAAGATTTTGGCTTGAACCTTTATCATATATTAAATGGTGATTTGCATGTTGATTTTCTAGTTTTGCCTGAAGGTGTTTACCTAGTAGTAGGTGTCTCTACTCATGATAAAGGCTTCCGAGAAAGTATTAATAGAGTTAAAAATCCTAATAATCAAACTAATATTTTTGCGATAAGCGAAGCTATTAAAGATAAAAATGCTAAATTAGAATATTTATTACAGCAAAGTGATTTACTAAATCAAATTGAAAATAATGGAAATAAAAGGAAAAGAGTGCAAGTTGACAATTAAAAATAATTGTAGTATATTTAGTTAAATTATTGGTTATCCCAGTAGTTAACCTAGAAATTCAAAGAGATTTAGTGGTTGGTGGAAACTAAAAATTATCTGGTTAATGAAGATAAATAACTATAGTAATACGTATTTCTGCGTTAAAGAAAAAAGAGCATAGATTCTATGAATTAAGGTGGCACCGCGGGTATTTCCGTCCTTAAGTTATAGGGTCTTTTTTGTTTTAGAAAGGAAGATGGTTATGAATTTGAATCAGGATTTTGGTATTAAAAATGTTGGAGAAAAAGTTGAGTTAAATGGTTGGGTTGCAAAGGTAAGAAATCTTGGTGGAGTAATATTTATCGATTTAAGAGATAGGTCGGGCATTATGCAATTAGTAGTTAAACCAAATAATAATTGCTATGATATAGCTAATACTTTGCGAAATGAATATGTAATAAATATAACTGGTACAATTATTGCAAGGGAAAAAGAAAATAAAAATATTGCTACTGGAGCAATTGAAGTAGATGTTGATGATATAAAGGTTTTAAATAAGTCGCTAGAGTTACCATTTGAAATAAGTGATAATACAACTGCTTTAGAAGATACTAGATTAAAGTATCGTTATTTAGATTTAAGAAGAAATATTTTGAGTGCAAATATTATTACTAGACATAAAACAATGCTAGCGGTACGGAACTTTTTAGATAACGAAAGATTTATTGAAGTTGAAACTCCAATTCTTTGCAAAAGTACTCCAGAAGGAGCAAGAGATTATTTAGTCCCATCGAGAGTTAATAAAGGTAAATTTTATGCACTTCCACAGTCCCCACAAATTTTCAAACAACTTTTAATGGTCGGAGGGTTTGGTAGATATTTTCAAATTGCTAAGTGTTTTCGTGATGAAGACCTAAGAGCAGATAGACAACCAGAATTTACCCAAATCGATATTGAAATGAGTTTTGTTGATGAAAGTGATGTCATGAATTTAGCTGAGAAGTTAATAGCTCATGTATTTAAAGAAATAAAGGGTATTAATATTCAACTTCCTTTGGTGAAGATGAAGTATAATGATGCAATTAATAAATATGGAAGTGATAAACCAGATTTAAGATTTTCTATGGAAATTCAAGATATAAGTGATGTATTTAATAATACAGAAATTGGCTTTTTTAAAAATGCTTTAGAAAATAATGGTATAATCAATGCTTTAGTTGCTAAAAATTCTGCAGATAAATACTCTCGTAAAGAAATTGATAAACTTACAGAATTCATCAAAACATACAAAGCTTCTGGTTTAGCATATCTAAAAGTGGAAGATGAAATTACTGGTTCGATTGCTAAAGTGCTAAGTGATAATGAAAAAAATGCCCTTACTAAATCATTAATGCTAGAAAAAAATGATATTGTGTTTATCATAAGTGATAAATATGACATTGTAAAAACAGCACTTGGAGCTTTACGATGCAAATTAGCTAAAGATTTAAATTTAATTGATAATAACGAATATAAAATGCTTTGGATAGTTGATTTTCCATCATTTGAATGGAGTGAAGAAGAAAATAGATATGTTGCAATGCATCATCCATTTACTTCACCAAAGGATAATGATGTCGATAAACTATTAGATGATAAATCTAATTGCTATTCTAAAGCTTATGATTTGGTTATCAATGGTTATGAAGTTGGAGGTGGTTCTATTCGTATTCATGATGAGGCAGTTCAACAAAAAATGTTTGAGGCTTTAGAATTAAATAAGGAGCAAATTAAATCTAAATTTGGTTTCTTTGTTGATGCTTTAAAATATGGAACTCCACCACATGGAGGCTTAGCATTTGGATTTGATCGTTTAGTAATGCTACTAGTAGGAACTGAAAATATACGTGATGTTATAGCATTTCCAAAAACCGCTTCAGCAAGCGATTTAATGAGCGAATGTCCAAATATAGTAGATGATATACAACTAAAAGAGTTGGGAATAAAAATAGATAGTAATTAAAAATCAATT
>CAZEMQ010000136.1:0-2523 GCA_964513435.1 uncultured Muribaculaceae bacterium | reverse complement strand
ACTAATGGTATTTAATATTTCTTCGTTTGTTAGTTCTAATATATTAAAATAATATTTAGAAATTACTATTTCGTTATCACTACTTGGATATCTTCCTGTTAATATTTCATAATCTCTATAAACATTAATTGTAATATTATTTGTAATTAGATTACTATAGATTGGATAATAAGAAATAATGTTTTCATTAGAATTATAATAATCGTCGATATCATCACTATATACTATTAATCCTCGATTTATTTCTTCTGCCCCAAGGACATTATTAATTTCATATGTATATTTAGCATCTATACAAACTACAATATAGTAAAAAGAAAGCATTATTAAAAGCATGAGAATATATAATACGTATTTGGTTTTATTACGAAAAGCTTTAAAAATAATATCAATCATTTGTATCACCGAATAATCTAGAAGTATTTAAAATGCTAGTAATTAAGGATGCTATTATTGTAACAAATATAGTTATTAAAATTGGATAATAGTTAATAACGATTTTTCATTTATTAAATAAAAGTGGATAATAATATAATGCGATTTTAAATAAAAGTGATAAGATATAAAGATATAGCGATAGCAATTAATGAAGAAATTATTAAATTGAATAAGTTACTTAAAAAATAAATTGCTTTAATATCCTTTTTCTTATATCCTAAATAAAGTTTAAGTTGATATTGCTCTTTTTCGCTGTTAAATTTTTTTTGAAAAACTATAACCATGAATGCCAGTAGTAAACTACATATAATAATTGTTATTCTGTTTGTTTCATTAGTTATTTCATTAAAATAAGTGTAATCAGTACTAATCATTCCACGGTAGGAATATCCTAAATTTGTTAGTTCGTTTTTAACATATTCAATGTTTTCTATATCATCAATAGCAATTATAATATCTTTGTTATATGTCAGGCGATTTATTCCATCATCATCAAAATCATCAGAATATTCATTTACTATTATTTCATTCAATGAATTTTCTTTAGTATAGCAAACGTTTTCATCATAATCGTAATCACTATTTTTATATAATCCAATTACTTTAAATTCAATGGAAAATTTATTAGTTCCATTGTGACTTATATAATTGAATGTGAAAGTTTGATTGAGATAGTCTTCAGTATCTATTTTAGAAGTTATAGACATATATTTTAAATCTTCCCAATTTCCGTAGGGGTAAAAGTTTTCGGGACAGATTAAATAATTGCCATCATCATCTGGAAAATTTGTTCCTGCTACAATTTCGGGAAGCGTTTCGTTATTGGCAAAGAAAATTTCAATGTTTCCATCAAGATTTTCTCTTTCTAGTGCACTGTGGTGTTGTAAACTTCTATGCATTTCATATCGAATTGCCATATTAACATGTTCAATACTTGAAAGTTCATCAATTACTTTATCGTAGTCTTCATCATTATTGCCGATTACAAGTAACTTGTAATAGTAAGAATAATCATTATTCATATAATCAATTGCAGAACTATTATATGTGGCAATTACAATGGTTATAAACATTACTATTCCAATAATTATTGAAATAAAAATATTACTTTTGTAACGAAACTGGTATCTTAGTGCCAAATATATATTATTCTTCATTTTTTACCTCAACTATTTTTTGCTTATCAATTTTTAATATTTTGTCTGCATATTTTTGAACCTCTTGGCTATGACTAACAATTATGACACATTTACCTTTATCAGCAAGCTTTTTTAATATTTTTAAAATATTTTTTTCATTTTCTGGGTCTAGTGAACCAGTTGGTTCATCTGCTAAAATAATTTCTGGTTCATTAGCTAATGCTCGAGCAATAGCCACTCTTTGTTGCTCTCCACCAGATAGTTCACTAGGAAAATGTTTTGCTCGGTTTTCCAGTTCTACGGTTTCTAAAAGCTTTAAAGTTTTTTCTTTCATAATATTTTTATCTTTATTGCAAAGGTACATAGGTAGCATAACGTTTTCATATGCCTTTAACATTTTATCTAGATAAAATGATTGAAAAACAAATCCGATAGTTTGATTTCTTAATTCTGATTTTTCGTCATCATTTAATGTGCTTGTGTCTTGACCATTAATTAATACTTTTCCTTTAGTTGGTTTAGATAATAAACCTAATATTTGAACAAGTGTAGATTTTCCTGCTCCGCTTCTTCCGCTGATACAGTAGATTGTTCCTTTTTTAAATTTATAATTGACATCGTTTAAAACTTGAATGGTATTTTTCTTAAATGTTTTACTTAAGTTTTTAATTTCTATAATCATACTTGCCCTCCATCTTGATTGTAATATATTTTTTTTACAAGTGTCAAGATGGGAGATCATAAGTTTTAGAAGAAATTGGCGAAAAATCCAAGTTAGTGTTGATGAGTTTGTAGTATTTTGTGCTACAAGCTAATAGATATAATTTTCATATTATTTGTTTATCATATAGCATTATAATTTTCTTGCATATTATATAGTTGTTTGATACAATTTTAGTATAGAAGAATTTAGTGTAGAAAATGTAAAAGGAAAATTGCATATGAA
>CAZEMQ010000135.1:0-2549 GCA_964513435.1 uncultured Muribaculaceae bacterium | reverse complement strand
TTTACGCGTTTTTACCACAACAGTTTTTGTACTTTTTGCCACTTCCACAAGGACAAGGGTCATTTCTACCTATTTTAATGCTAGCTCTTTTAGGTTGAGCTTTTAGTTTTTCTTTGCCATCGTTAGCACGTCCTTGTAAAGTTTGTTTTCTTTCAATGTTTTGTTTTATTTCAGCTTTAAGCAAGAACAATGCAATATCATTATTTATCTTATTTAAAAGATTATCAAACATTTCATAGCCTTCCATTGTATAAACTTGGACTGGATTACTTTGAGCATATCCTCGAAGACCAACGCCTTCTTTTAAATGCTCCATAGCACTCATGTGTTCTATCCAATTAGAATCAATAACACGAAGAGAAATTGCTTTTTCAAACTCATTCATTAATGGTGATGCTATCATTTTCTTTTCGTAATCTTTTATTACTAAATCAAATATATAATCAATTATCTCTTTATCCTTTAATTCTTCTATATCTTTAATATCTAGATTTTGATTTTTTAAAAAATTTGTATTCACATATTCCACGATTTCATCTTTATCTTTTTCAGTTAAATAATTTTCTGGTGGAATATGACTTTCTACCAAATTAGTAATTGTATTTTTAAATGTCTCAACAATCTTATCGTGTATTGATTCTTCATCTAATATTTCATTACGTCGAGCATAAATAATCTCTCTTTGTTCATTTAAGACGTTATCAAAATCAAGCAAACTTTTTCGGTGGTCATAGTTATTCCCTTCAACTTTCCTTTGTGCTGATTCAATAGATCTTGTCAATGACTTTGAACGAATTGCTTGATCGCCATCTAATCCCAAAGATATCAACATATTTTTAATTTTTTCTGTACCAAAACGACGCATTAAATCATCTTCAAAAGACACAAAAAATTGTGATGTTCCAGGATCTCCTTGACGTCCAGCTCGACCACGAAGTTGGTTATCAATACGACGGGATTCGTGTCTTTCAGTACCTATTACATAAAGGCCTCCGAGTTCTCGAACTCCTTCACCTAATTTAATGTCAGTTCCTCTACCTGCCATGTTGGTAGCCAACGTAATAGCTCCTTTTTCACCAGCATGAGCAATAATATCGGCTTCTCGTTCATGATTTTTGGCATTTAATACTTCGTGCGGTAAGTTGTTTTTCTTCAATAGCTTACTAAGCTCTTCATTTGATTCCACTGAAATAGTACCAATTAATATTGGTTCTCCTTTTTCGTGTATTTCCTTTATGCAATTAATTATAGCTTTATATTTGCCAGCTTTGGTTGAATAAACCAAGTCTGCTAAATCCTCTCTTATTACTGGTTTGTTGGTTGGAATTTGAATAACATACATATTGTATATATTCCTAAATTCTTCTTCTTCAGTTTTAGCTGTACCAGTCATACCAGCAAGTTTATTATACATTCTAAACAAATTTTGGAAAGTAATTGTAGCCATTGTTTTGGACTCTTCATTAATTTTTACACCTTCTTTAGCTTCAATAGCTTGGTGTAAGCCTTCTGAATATTGTCTACCATGCATAAGACGTCCTGTGAACTGATCAACGATTACAACGGCATCTCCTTCTACTACATAATCGATATCTTTTTTAAATCCATAATTTGCTTTTAATGCTTGATTTATATGATGCACTAGTGCTGTATTATCTAAATCATAAAGATTTTTGATATTCAAAAACTTTTCAACTTTTTTACTTCCTTCAGCAGTTAAAGATACACTTTTTGTTTTTAAATCAATAGTATAATCAGTATCTTCTTTTAGTCTTTTAGCAACTCTATCCGCTTCAGTATACAAATTATTAGCATTAGCACGTCCACCACTTATTATTAATGGAGTTCTAGCTTCATCAATTAAGATAGAGTCCACTTCATCGATAATACAAAAATTTAGTCCTCTTTGAACACGATTCTCTTTACGTACTGCCATGTTATCACGTAAGTAATCAAATCCTATTTCATTATTTGTTGAATAAGTAATATCTGCATTATATGCTTCTTGTTTTTCTTTAGGATTTAATTCTCGCAAGTTTACTCCAACAGATACACCCAGTAAATCATAAATCGGTTTCATCCATTCTGCATTACGACTTGACAAATATTCATTTGTAGTTACTACGTGAACACCTTTACCAGACAAAGCATTAAGATAAGCTGGCAAAATTGTTGTCAACGTTTTTCCTTCACCAGTTTTCATTTCTGCAATATTACCATAATGTATTGCAAGACCTCCTAGAATTTGAACGTGAAACGGCTTTTCACCAATTCCACGATATGCAGCTTCTCTTGCAACAGCAAAAGCTGGAACTATAATATCATCTAATGTTTTGCCTGTTTCAAGTTCAGCTTTAAACTCTATGGTTTTTTCCTTTAATTCATCATCAGTTAATTTTTGAATCTCTGGTTCCATCGCCTCAATTTCTTTTGCTAGTTCTTCAAAACGACACAATTCTTTATATTCGCTATCGAATAATTTTTTTAAAAATTTCATTTTCCACCTCGAATATTATTATATCACGGCTAAGGTAAAAGAAAAAGGATTT
>CAZEMQ010000134.1:0-2554 GCA_964513435.1 uncultured Muribaculaceae bacterium | reverse complement strand
GATGGGGTATAAAAAAGTATATACAAAACATAGAATTTGTGATATTCTATAGTTGAAGAATATAGGAACAATAAGGAGGAAGTTTGAAAAAAACGTAAAATTTACACACGGCAAAAGCCGTCAATGAAGACGCTAAAATAAACCAAATATACGTTTGTGTAATGTTCTTTGAAATAGTAAACTGTTATTAGGCATTCTGCAAAGTAATGTTGTAACCTAAATTAGTTAAATAAGAAATCATTTCTTCTGGAGTATTTTGAATATTTTTATGAGATTTAAAATTTTTGTTTATTAAATTTTCAAATCTTTGATAATCTGTAATATTATCAGAATCAGTTTTAGCAATAGTTACAACAATAATCTTTTTATGGACATCAATACCTGCACAATTATTATAAATTGTCTTTAACATAAATATCTCCTTTCTAAAAATATTTTGTTATACAGGCATTGACTGAAAATCTCTATATCTGAAACCGAGAAAGTTGTTTACCAAAGATAAGGTTCCGTGCTCGTTAATATAGATGTAAAATCTAATGGCACACTCATTTGTACTCCAGAGATAATCGACACATATAAAAATACGGGTTTAAGAAACAAGTCTTAACACCACTCACCTCCCCGTGCTCTGTAGTATACCTGATAACAGTTTACTATTATACAAAGAATGAAGAATTATGAATTGTTTTCACTGCTGTTTGTGGTTTGAAGCAAACGACAGTGAAGTGGAAAGGAGTGTATAGGAAAATGAAATTCGGTCATAAACTTGTATTATTTTTATTTCTTTTGTTTTTATTTGTTAGTTTAAGTTGTTATGTATCTTTTAGGTATGTAAAAGAATATAATGATAATTTAAGTAAATATAATTTAAAAGAGGAATATAAAGAAATATGTGAAGGTGACACTTCTAATTTGGAAGTTAATCAAAAAAATATATGTGAAACTATGTATCCTTATGAAGATGGCTTTATGTATGCTCATTCTCTTATTGTAGTGAAATATTTAAATATTTTTCCTTTAGTAATTATAGTTGTAATTATGGCTTTTTCTTTGTTATATCCAAGTATATTATTAAAAAGTAGGTTTTATATTAATGAATTATCAAGAAAAAAATATAAAAACATTTTGGGAGATATAATTAAAAACACTTATATTTACATTATACCTGTGGTAACTATGATACTATTAATATTTATTGTAGAAATATATAATTTTGGAATAGATAATACATATGCAATATTAAATGAAGCATCATTATGGAATTATTACGCTTTATCACATCCAATAATATTTATTTTGATTTATACTTTAAATATTGCATTCTTTATAGCTACATATATAAATTTAGGTTTAATTGTAGTTCGCAAATATAAGAAATATTTTCCTTCGTTAATAACAGCGTTTTTATTATTGGTTATTATTCAACTGTTTTTAGAGGTAGTGATAAAAAAACAAAGTATATTAAGCCTTATTAATATTTTTAGGTACAATGATAATAATGGATTTTTAGTCCCCATAATTTTTTCGTTTACATGTTTTATTATAACAACCGCACTAGTATGTTTTGCATATTATAATAAAGAAAAATTGATAAATGATTATAAAGAAGCAGAAAGGAATGAATAATGAAAATAGAAGTTAAAAACGTTAGTAAAAAGTTCAAAAAAGAGTTAGTTTTAGATAATGTAAGTCTTACTTTTGAGTCTGGACATATTTATGGTTTTAATGGTAAAAATGGTTCTGGAAAGTCTGTTTTATTAAAGTTGTTATGTGGTCTTAATTATCCTAATACTGGAGAAATTACTTATGACGGGAAGAAAATTGACGAAAATTTATATAAATTTAATTACGGGGCTTTAATTGAACGTCCAAGTTTTTTTAATAGTCTAACTGGTTTTGAGAATTTAAAGTTACTTGCAGAAATCAAAGATGTAATAACAGATGATGATATAAATAATACTTTAGATGTTGTAAATTTAAGCAATGAAAAAAATAAAAAGTATGGAAAATATTCATTGGGAATGAAACAAAAATTAGGTATAGCTCAAGCTATTATGGAAGATCAAACGATAATATATTTAGATGAACCATTTGATGGTATAGATATGGACAGTGTAAAAAAAATAAAGAAATATTTAAAGAAAGAAAAAGAAAAAGGAAAAATTATTGTTATAAGCAGTCATAATTTAGATGATTTAAAGGAGTTAGCAGACTTTATTTACTTTTTTGAAAATGGTAAAGTTACTAAAAATAAATCATGAAAAAAACCTATTTATATATAAGCAATTCACTTAATAATCAAAGATTCTATTTATGTTTTTGTTTATTAATAGTTGGATTATGCTTTGGCGTTTATACTCGTAGTGGAGCAATTTATAATAATTTCTTTATTAATTTAACTGATTTTTTATTATCTGATATGGTTAGAATATTTTTATATTTAGCGATATGTATAAATGTCTTCAATATAATTGATGATTTACAAAATTATAATATTTTAATTAGATTGCAATTTAAAAAAATTAATGAGTTTTATGATAAAGAGATAGCGTTT
>CAZEMQ010000133.1:0-2668 GCA_964513435.1 uncultured Muribaculaceae bacterium | reverse complement strand
AAAAATCCGTAAATACGGACTAAAATACTCATATGGTGCCATACATCACTTTTATGTATTTTTCTATTAGACTCTAACCTCAATTCAATTTTATATTCTCTATATTAATTAAATTATTATTATTATCAAATTCTAATTTAAATATTTCACAATAACTCCATTTACCATCAAAAAAAGTTTCACCTTTAAATTTATAATCCCCTGTATAATCAATTTCACACCATTTACTAAATAAACTTGCTAATGCTGTTGAATGTCCAACTATCAACACTTTTTTATCAGAATAATTATTTAAAATATTTATTAGTGAGTTATATTCTCTTTCAATTACTTCATTTATCGATTCTCCATTTGGCAATTTATAGTTAAAATCATCAAATTGTTTCTTACCGAAATCTTTTGGTAATTCAGCCCAACTATTTATGCCAAATTTTCTTTCACCAAAATTTTCATCTATTATTATTTTATCTTTTGTGAAATATTTAGCAGTAGATAATGCTCTTACATAATTAGAAGATAATACTACCTCAAAGTTAGTAAGTTCAGATAACCCACTTATTTTTTCAGCTAACTTTTCACCATTGATTGTTAATCCCCATTTTTCATTTTGAATTTGTAAAGAATCGTTATTATTCAAATTTATAGGTTTTAATGGTTCAGAATGTCTCATAAAATATATTGTTTTCATTTTATTAACCCTTTCTTTAACTATAGATTTATATAACATCATATTTTAAACTTAATCAAAGACGTTGTACACTTTTACACACCGTTATTGGCTCTGCCAATAGCATAGTGTGTTTTACTCTTTTTGGAAATATTTTATTGTCTTGTCTTTAAGATTTCCATCTGATGTTGAATGCAACAAAGAATCAGAAACTATTATTATTCCATTAAAGACATCTAAATTAAATTCATATGGGATATCAATGGAATTAATTATTTCTTTTAATTTATCTAAATACTTCAAATCTATTTTAGCTTCATTATTTATATTCATTAAACAAAATAACTTCCTTTTATTTAAATTTTAACATATTTTCTTACAATTCTAAATCATCTTTTTATGAATTTACAACTAATTCTTTTAAATTTTTTGTGTTCTACTTAATTTTTCAATTAATATTTATAAAAAAATATGCTATACTATATCATATAAGGAGGACTTATATGGGTAGAAATGAAATATACAAAGAGTATTTGAAAGTATTAAATGAAAGAGTTGAATTAGAGTCAAAAATAGAATATTTTGTTGAAAAGTGGAAAAATGGCGACACTTCTCTCAGAACTGAATTAGTTCAGCAAGTAATAGAAAAAGGATACGAAAGATTAGAAGACTTAAAAAAACAAGTTGAAAGTTTAGAATCTTCATTAAGTTTGTACGATCAAAAAGAAAATGATAAAAAAAAGGCAGATATTAGTATTCAACACCATTTAGGAGAAAGGCCTACTAATATGAATCTTGTTGGAGGTGTTTTATCTTCTAATGTTAGTGAATCACATTTAGTTGCTGAACCAAAATCTCCTGAACAACTAGAACAAGAAAAAAAACAAATGTTAGCAAATATTAAATCAAAAGTGCAAAGTGGTGAAATATCTCTAGCCGATGCTTCAAAATTAATTCACGATGTTAATACTGCATTTTGTTGTTACGATGAACCTGTCGAAACAAATACAAATGGTATTCACAGATAAATATATGTTTTTAGGATTCAAAAGGGCAAGTCCTTTTTACACATGCTTATTGATTACGTCAATATGCAAGTGTGTTTCTAAATTAACAGGAAATTAGTACATGCAAGACTACGACCCAGTAAAACGAGTCGTAGTCTTTTTCTAAGGATTCTTTATCTATTTCTTTATCTGTTCCATTAAATATTTCTATTAAATCCCTAGAATTATATAAATCACTTTTATAAAAATCTTTTAAAATATTCATTGTTTCTTCCTTTTTAACTTTATTTTTAGATTTGTAATAAATTTTTAATAAAATCTATTAGATTATTATTTTCTTGTTCTAATTTTTCACATTCTTCTAAATTATCTACCACTTTTTGAGAATGTTCATATTCTTTTTCTAATGCTCTATAGTTAAAGATATAATCATCTAAATCATTGAATAATAAATAATTATTACCTTTAATTATCATAATATGAGGGCTTACATAAGCAATATTACTTCCTTTAATATTGATAATAATTCCTTTTTTAACAAATCTCATCATTTCCATTCCCAAATAACAAACTAGACAGTACTTCTAGTTAATATTTATTACTACTCGAAAAGTTCGAGTTTCCTATCAATCTGGTGGAGCAGAGGAGGATTGAACTCCTGTCCAATATGCCCTATTATACAATATCTACAAGTTTAGGTAGATTTAAATGTCCTAATTAAATGGCTCTACACTAACCTCATAATTAGTAAGTTTAGTAAATTTCGATATATTATCCTAAACAAATAATATATTATATCTTATATCTATGAACCTCTATCTAAACCTATAAGAGAAATTTAGGAGAAGTGCTCCCTTAACCTACTATTAGGCAAAAGCAGGAGCGAAACCATAATTAGTTTCGTCATTTAATTTTAAGTGTGCACTTAAGGTATGCCGACCACTTGCAATCATATCTAGTAACATATGTCGAAACCAAAATACTGCCCCATACA
>CAZEMQ010000132.1:0-2678 GCA_964513435.1 uncultured Muribaculaceae bacterium | reverse complement strand
TTTAAGGACGAGTATAAACCCGCGGTACCACCTTAGTTCATGAAACTTTTCATACACTTTAAATCGATAAGGGAATTACCCCCAAAGTATTCATCAAGTGAAATTCATTTTATTATTGTCTTTAAAATACTCTCAGCTATATATTTCATCTCTGTTAAGACGACAAATAAAACTACTAAATTGAATCAATATACTTTATTTTTTCTTTTTCTTATTTTTTTTAGAAGTCTTTTTTTCTATTTTGCGTGGTTCTTCATCAGAAGTTTTGGCTTCAACTACTTCAAGATTCTTTTCCATCCAGCCTTTTCCCTCAACGGTACGTGTTACAAGCATTGCACAAACAGAGTCCCCAGTAACATTAAGTAAAGTTGCTGGTGCATCTATTATTGTAGCAATAATTGTCAAAATTGGCAAGGCTGCAACTGGATATCCCATCATAGTTATAATCAACATTTCAGAAATTGTTCCGCCTCCAATAGGTACAGCAGTAACTAAAAGGGTAGCAACAAGAGCAACTCCAACGATTCCTGCTACATCACCAAATGTAGATATGCTTGTTCCAAACAAACATACTAAGAACATTATTTTAAATGCACTACCTATTGATGAACCATCCTTATGGAAACTTGTTCCTAAAGGTACTGTTGTTTCAGCAACATCACTAGGAACTCCCATATTCTTAGTACAATCAATATTTACTGGAACACTAGCTGCTGATGAACATGTTCCCAAGGCTGTCACAGCTGATGGTATAATGTTTTTCCAAAAAGCTTTAACACCTTTTCTACCAGCAGAAATGTAAGCATATAAACTATAAAATATAATCATAAATAGAATACATACTATAGTATAAACCACAAATGTTTTTAGGAACCCTACAGCAATTATACTTCCTAACGAACCAATTAAAGCTGCAAAATAACAACCTAAACCTATCGGAGCATAATACATTATGATGTCGATAAGTTTGTACATAACTTCACTACCAGAATCTACAAATTCTGCTATCTTACGTCCCTTTTCACCAGCTTTGTTAATAGCTAGCCCAAATAGTATTGACATAACTATTAAAGCAATTAAATTATCAGTCGATAACAAATTACTAAACTGATTTGTCGATAGTACACTCACTGTCCTTTCTAATAAATTTAGTTCAACTTCTTCAGCTGTACTATCATCAAACACTTCACGAATTGCATCAGTATCCTCAGCATTAACCAAATTTATTACAGATGTAGTAGCATATCCAACAAGTACAGCTATTATAGATGTTACTAAAAAGATTACTATAGTACTTATCAATATCTTACCCAATCTCTTTGGTTGATTAATCTTAGAAATAGAAGATGTAATCGTAAAGAATATTAGCGGAACTATAATAACTAATAATAAATTTAAGAATAAATCCCCAAGCGGTTTTACAACTTCAGCTTTTTCTTTAAAAATTAGTCCCAAAATAGCTCCCAATACCACAAAGCCTAATAAAATTAAAGTGCTTTTATAGTTTTCTAAAACTTTTTTCACAAAATCCCTCCTTAATCAACAAAATCTTATCACATTATATTTTTTTCGTCAATTTTTATGCCAAATCAATGTAAATCGGATTTTACATTACGAAGTGTAAACTTAAATCTTAGACAATTAAAAAAGCTACTGATAATCAAAAAATTTTGTAGCCTTTTTAACATTTTATTTAAGTTTGGGCAAATCATCGAATGATATTTCCTCGTCATAGTTATCGAATACACTTTCACTCGGAGGACTAGGTTCGGTGATTTCACTTGGAGTTTCCACCAATGCGGTCTTTTTTTGTTTTAATAAATTCTTTTTTAACAAATCTTTTAATTTACTTGGTTTATTATCGTTTGGTCCATTTAGAGAATCATCATCTTCTTTTTTTAATTTAATAATTTTCATAATGTCTTTAACAATTATATATAATGCTGGTATCAATACGACGATGAGCCAACCATAACTTGTTGCTAGAAAAAATTGAACTCTTCCTAACTGAGGGATTCGCAAAACTACTTTCCCCACTATTTTATCAAATGTTACTGGAACACTATCTTCAACTAAATTATAGTCGCCCTTTGTTTGATAACTGTAATTACCAGAGCTATCTTTAATAATAGAAATTACTCTGTGGGTAACTGTACTTCCACTAATTTCTGGGCTATCGGAATAAAATGTTATGACATCGCCGATTTCAATATCTTCTGGGTCATCTACACGGACATCAACTACAACATCATAAACATTAATATTGGGTGTCATACTACCACTAATTATTGTATAAAGCGAAAATTTAGGTTCATATTTACTTCCAAAGTAGACAAATATTTTAGTAGCAACAAAATAATAAAGCAAAAAAGAAGCACATATTACAAGCAACACAAAAACTGTCCAACTGATTATTGTGGATATTAAATTTAGTATTTCACGAACAGTTAGTTTTTCCTTTGCTTCGGTATTCATACCACACTTCCCTACTTTTTTTATTATAACCAAATATTCGATAAATAGCAATATATCTAACGAAATGGACAGTAAAATAAAAGACAAATTTATTCTTTTAATTCACTAAATATCTTAGCTCCAATTGCATATAAGAAAATGATAAGAGTAATTGTAGCAATACCAAAACAAATAATAACTATATAAATATAATTAGCAGATGA
>CAZEMQ010000131.1:0-2726 GCA_964513435.1 uncultured Muribaculaceae bacterium | reverse complement strand
AATAAAAAATATGGGCTAGAATTTATAATTGCTAGCCCTACAAATTACAATTTATAGAGCAGACAATTATAGGCTTATCAGAAATGGTAGGCTCTTTTTTTATTCCTAAAAATAGAAAGGCGTGAGGAAGATTGCTACAACAGGAACATTGTAAATAGAAAAAAGACTGGATTACGTTATAAATTTTATGCTAAAATTAAAGTGGAGTGATAGCAATGCCTAAAAATGTAACGATTGAAGCTTTAGATGATTATGGAAGAGGAATTGCTCGTCTTGATAAAAAAGTAATATTTATTGAAGATGCTCTTCCTGGAGAAATAGTAGATATTGATATTATCAAAGATAAAAAAAGTTTTAGTGAGGGAAGTGTTAGCAAATATTTAGTAAAAAGTAATAAGCGAGTAAAAAGTTTATGCCCTTACTTTAAAGAATGTGGTGGTTGTAGTCTTTTTTCACTAGCATATGAAGATACTTTAAAATTCAAAGCAACAAAGATACAAAATTTACTTAAAAAGAATAAGATAAATTATGATAAAGAAATAGAAATAATAAAAAATGATAATCCTTTGTATTATCGCAACAAGATTAGTTTGAAGATTGAAAATGGACGGATTGGTTATTATAAAGAAAAAACACATCGTCTGGTTGAAATAAAAGAATGTATGATTGCTAGTCGTCCAATTAATGAAGCAATTAAAAACTATAAACTCCTAAATCTAAAAGATGCTTCTCTAACAATTAGAGCAAACAGTAATGATGAAGTCTTACTAATAATTGAAAGTAAAGAAAAAGAATATAATATTGAACTTGCTAAATTAAAAGAGAAAATAAAATTAGTAGGAATAGTTTATAATGATATTACCATTTATGGCGATAACTTCTTCTATGAAAGAATAGGTGGTTTCTTATTTAAAGTCTCTTATAATTCTTTCTTTCAAGTTAATCATAATATAAATGAAAAACTATTTAATTTATTAAACCAGTATATCCAAGATGATATAGTCCTAGATTTATACAGTGGGGTAGGAACATTAGGGATAGTTGCCAGTCAAAAAGCCCAAGAAGTTTATAGTATTGAAGTAATTAAGAATGCTGTACTAAATGGTGTAACAAATGCCAAGTTAAATAAAGTTGATAACATCAAGTTTATGCTTGGTGATGTAGCAAAGCTAGTAGATAATATAGATATAGACTTTACAACTCTCATCTTAGATCCCCCAAGAAAGGGACTAGATAAAAAAACACGGGCATTTATTTTCAAAAGATTACCAACAAAAATCATTTATGTATCGTGTGATCCTCATACTTTAATGCGGGACTTAAAAGAGTTAGAGCCTAAATATGAGATAAAAGAATTTAAGATTATGGATATGTTTAGTTTTACTTATCATGTGGAGTGTTGTACGTTGCTTAGTTTAAAGGAAACAGAGAAATCCCAGTAAAATAAAGGGTTTGAAAGAAAATGGTTAAAAGATAAAAATGATGAAAAATTATAAAAATTATAAAAAAATCAAAAAAATAAAAATAAGGTTGTATGAGTAGGACTTGTTCCAACATACCACAATAAAAATTGAACATATGGTGTAGCATCGATAAAAAAGTATTTTATTTTTTTATAAACTTTAGTGAATTTATTGAGTATTATATAAATTTATGATATATTGTAAATAATATAATGGAGGTAAGGAAAAATGATAAAAGATGAGTTTTATTACCCATCAGCAGATGGAAAAAATCAAATTCACGCAGTTGAATGGAAACCAGAATCAGATGTGAAAGGAGTTATTCAAATTGCACATGGAGTTACAGAATACATTTTAAGATACGAAGATTTTGCGAGCTTTTTTACTAAAAAAGGATTTGTAGTTGTAGGAAATGATCATTTAGGACATGGTGGTTCAGTAGGAGAAAATGGCAAAAAAATGTATTTTGGACCTAAAGGAAGCTGGAATTATGTTGTAAAAGATATGAATACATGTAAACAAATTACAAGAGAAAAATATCCAAATGTGCCGTACATAATGTTAGGCTTTTCACTTGGATCATTTCTACTAAAAACATATTTAATAGATTATCCAAATGAAAAAATAGATGGTGCTATTATTATGGGAACAAACTATATGTCTAGTTTAGTTGCTTCAATAGCAAAAATGATGGCAAATAAAGAGGCTAAAAAAGCAGGTGAAGAAAATGTGACCCCTGCAATAAAAAAGCTTACATTTGAAACATATAACAATTTATTTAAACCAAATAGAACAGAGTTTGATTGGTTATGTTCTAATGAAGAAGAATTAGATAAATTCATAAATGATGAAAATAGAGGAGATGGCTATTCATCAGGCTTATTTAGAGAGATGTTAACAGGAATGCAATATACTTCAAATTTAAAAAACATTAAGAAAATGAATAAAAAATTACCTATATTGTTACTTTCTGGGGACAAAGATCCAGTTGGCAATTTTGGTAAAGGTGTCATTAAAACTTATAATGTTTATAAAAAAGCTGGTATAGAAAAAATTGATGTAAAACTTTATCATGATTTACGCCATGATATATTGCATGAAAAGATTAAAGATAGTATATATGATGATATATATAATTGGTGTATTAAATTAAATGAGGAATATCATATTACAAATGGAAATGGATAAATTTATAGTGGATTTACCAATAAAATAGAAAATGCTAAAAAGTTTTAGGTGTATTATATGAATTAGATATAAAAC
>CAZEMQ010000130.1:0-2779 GCA_964513435.1 uncultured Muribaculaceae bacterium | reverse complement strand
ATGGACAAGTGATGGTCTATGGATATGATTTCAATACTGGTCTTATGACCGAAATTGCTAGTGACGCAAATGGTCAAAATAACGCAACACAATATAAATATGTCGCAAATCATTTAGTCAGTCTTGCACATCACGGAGTTAAGTTTACCTATACTTTAGATAATAAAGGTAGAAAAATTTCAACAAAACTTAATGGAACTGAACTCGTCTCTTGTAAGTATATCGATAACTATTCGGATGAAACTGTTACTAATGGTCAAAAAATAATTTCTACTTTTGCAGATAATTTTGAATCAGTCACCATTACTGATAAAGATGGTGATCTGATTTCTACAATCACCAATGATGGGGATTCAATTGTTTATGAGTATGATGATAGAGACCGTTTAGTAAAAGTAAATAAGAACTTTGGAGAGGAAATTATAACCACAACATATAATGTTGAAGATCAAATTGTTTCTAATGAATACAAAGTTGATGAAGATACGATTCGCGAAGAATTTACATACGATGATCACGGAAGGGTTGCATCAAAGACCGAAATCGCTGGAAACATAACCACAACAACCTCATTTGAGTATGTTGAAGGAAAAGAAGACTTAATTAAAGAAGTATCTATTGGTGAACTCAAGCAACAATTCGATTATGATGCGTTAGGTAGAGTAACCAGAAAAGAACTTTTCGATAATGAACATTCTCTTATCGAAGAAAGCATCGAATATTTACGATATGGTGAAAACTCTCTTGACCTTGTCAAAGAACATGATGTGCATGTTGGAGGTGTTATAAGTGATAGAACTGAATATGAATACGATGTATCTGGTAACATCACTCTCATAAAAAGAGACGAATATGAAACCCGTTATCAATATGATGAGCTAGGTAGACTAATAAGAGAAGATAATCCTGTTTTAGATAAAACAATTGTTTATAAATATGATTCAGGTGGAAATATTCTACTTAAGAAAGAATATCAATACTCTCTTGAAGATAGACTTTATTCGCCAAAAATTACTTCTTATTCTTATGCAACTAAAGGAAATAAAGATCAGCTCGTTAACTTTGATGGTGAAGAAATTACCTATGATGTCATGGGTAGACCTACATCTATAGGTAATAATCAACTATCTTGGAATAAAAAGGGCAAACTTGTTTCATACAACGATAATACATATACCTATGGTTTAAGTGGAATAAGAACAAGCAAGACTGTTAACGGAGTAAAAACAACCTACTTTGTTCTCAATAACAAGATTCTTGCTGAAAAATCTGAAGACAAAGAAATTGTCTACCATTATTCTTCTAATAAACTTATCGGCTTCGCTTTCAATGGAGTTGATTACATCTATGAAAGAAATGTTCAAGGAGATATCTTAAAAATTTACCGAAAAGATGATCTTACTCTTGTTGCTGAATATCACTATGATGCATATGGTAATCATAATGTGATTGAAGTAACTAATGATAACATTGGACAAGTTAATCCATTTAGATATCGTGGATATTACTTTGATGTCGAAACTGGATTTTATTATCTAAATTCAAGACACTACTCACCTATGATAGGAAGATTTATCTCACCTGATGAGTTATCCATTCTTGATGAAACGAAATCTCAAATTAACGGATTAAATCTTTATATGTATTGTAGTAATAACCCAGTTATGAATATTGATCCAAGCGGGCAAGACTTTTGGAATATCTTTAAAACAGCAATAGGGGTTATTATAGGCACAGTTCTTGCGGCGGTTGCAGTAGTTAGTGTGATTGCTACTTTCGGTGCAACATTACTTCCAGTCGTCACTGGAGCATTACTTGGCGCAGGTTCATCATTAGTTGGGCAAGGAGTTGGCAATTTACTTAATGGTAAGTCTTTCTTTGAAGATATTAGTATGGCATCTATAATAATGTCAGGATTGGCGGGCGCTACATTTGCTACAGGATTAGGTGGATTGTGGGGAGCTGTAGCTATCGGAAGTTCTTCTAATTTAGGTATAGCTTGTCTAGAAAATAAAGGAGTTGGGGAAATGTTGCTTACTACACTTGTTGGAGGTATAGCTGGCGGTGTTGGTTATAAAATTGCTAGTTTTGGAAAAGTTCTTGTTTACGACAAAAACCCTTTAACTTATATGGATTATTATAATCTTGGAAGACTTGATACAAATTTTTTAAAAGCATCTTTGCTTGCAATACGAGCAACATGGTATCAATATTTGCCTTCTATCTTTAGCGGCGCTACAAGAGGAATTATAAACAAACTTGATGATTTACTTGTTTAAAAAATAAAAACAAACAAGGCAGGGCTTATATTTTTAAACCCCTGCCTTTTATGCTACAATACAATCATGAAAAGACAAACTAACTTTAAACTATTGCTTTTTATTTCGTCACTCGTTTCCTACATTTGTATCAATGTTCTTTTTTTAATTGATATAATAACAGCTACTTATAATGAATCTATACCTAACTATTGGATTGCTTATGCTTTTTCAGTTTTGGGATTTATTTTTTATTGCTTAGGTTTTTCCAACAAATATAAAAAGCGGATGGTCGCTAAAATAATAGATATAGCTTCCAAACTTGAAGGGTTAGCTGAAAATATTGATTATGGGAACTATCCCGAAGGGCAGTATAGAGTTTTTGATTATACAAATTTATTTTTGTATCTTGTCTGTTTTTCAACAATATTTATTGCACTTATTGTTTTTAAATTTTCAGTTTAACAAAATGAATAAAGTAAGATACTGCTTTTTATATTTTATTCAAAATATTTTGCTTC
>CAZEMQ010000129.1:0-2804 GCA_964513435.1 uncultured Muribaculaceae bacterium | reverse complement strand
AACAAACGTTCGCACTTGACTCCGCATTTAAAGAATAATCCGCAAAGTCCTGTTTTAAATATAAAGGATAAGCAGCTGCTCCAATCATGGCAGCATTATCAGTACAATAAATAAATTTTGGTATTGTTAACTTGGCATTGTTCTTGTTTGCCACTTTTTCAATTTCACTACGTAAATATTTATTTGCAGAAACACCTCCAGCTACAATAACATTTTTTATTCCTGTGTTTTTCAAAGCTAAATCGACTTTTCTGGCTAGTTCATCTACTGCAGTTGTTTGAAAACTGGCTGCTAAATCTGCTTCATTAATAATATTTCCTCGTTGTTTTTCATTATGTACTAAATTAATAATATAACTTTTTAAACCGCTATAGCTAAAATTATAAGTATTGTCCATTACTGGTTTCGGTAAATCATAGGAAGGAATTCCTTCCAAAGCTTTTTTATCAATTGCAGGACCACCAGGATAAGGAAGACCTATTATCCTTGCCACCTTATCATATGCTTCACCAATAGCATCATCAAGTGTTGCCCCCAAAAGCTCAAAGTCGTAGTCATCTTTCATAATAACAAGCTCAGTATGTCCTCCACTAACAACTAAAGCAAGCAGTGGAAACTCTAATTTATTATCTATAGCATTAGCATAGATATGACCAATTAAATGATTTACTTTAATTAATGGTTTATTATAAACATATGATAAAACTTTAGCAAATTCAATGCCAACAAGTAAAGAACCTAAAAGACCTGGTTTATATGTTACCGCAATAGCATCAACATCACCTACTTGCATCCCCGCTTTATTTAGACAATCTTCCAATACTATAGTTATATTCTCAGTATGCATACGAGATGCTATTTCCGGAACCACTCCTCCAAATTTCGCATGAGTATCCATTTGAGTAAGTATTGACATAGCTACTACATCTCGACCATTTTTGACAATCGATATACTAGTTTCATCACACGATGTTTCAATTGCTAAAATATAAATATCTTTCATTTAACCATCCCATTTCATAATATAAGCATCTTCATTGCCATAATAATTTTTTCTTTGGCCAACTACTTTAAAATTCAATTTCTTATACATGCTATAAGCAGCTATATTAGCACAAGATACTTCCAAAGTTATAGACTTTGCACCTTGGTAACAATAGTTATTTATAAGATAGGTTAGCATTTTTGTTCCTATGTGTTCATTCCTTCTTGCTTCATCAACAAATATGCTTAATAAATCAATATTATCACCAAAGTCAAGTGCATATAAATATCCATCAATATTATTGGGGTTCTCACTAACTAATACAATTGCTATTTCGCTATCTATTTCTGTTTCAATGTGAAACGTTACATCAAAATTTTCATGAAGCTTACTTCCAAGTTTGTTAATTTCCATAACATCGTTTTTATTTGCTACTCTTATCAAGTTCTACTCCAATTTTTTTAACATATATTGGTTTAACTAAGTGGGGATTGATACTAGACTTGTCTAACAAAAACTTATATATTTTTGATGCATCTATATTATATTCGGTTATATATTCGTTGTTCATATTTAACTTAGCAAACTCGTCATTTGTTAAATATGTATAATCAGATATAGGATTGTAGTTTTTAGTAAAATTGCCTACGTAAAAGCCATTAGAATCACCAAAAGCAACCTTGTATCCCTCTTTACTTACTGCCATACATTCTAAAGCATTAATTGTCTTAATTGGAATATTTAGAGTATAAGCTAAGGTCTTTGCAATTGTTACTCCAAGTCTAACTCCTGTAAATGAACCTGGTCCATTTACAACAATAATCTCATTTAGTTTAATATCATCTATTACTTTAACTATACTAGGAAAGATATATTCACTATTATTTTTTTTGTTCTTTATTATTTCTTGAGATATTACTTGTCCATCTTTTAAAAGATAAATAATTATATCCCAAAGATGAGTATCAATAAATAAGGTATGCATCACAATACCGACTCACAAAGTTCTTCGTATTCTTCACCATATGGAGTAAATACTAAAACTCTAGTGTCTTCACCAATAACTTTAAATTTAATTTCTAACCTTTTAGCAGGTAAAGAATCTTTAATGATATCAGCCCATTCTATGATGGTTACCCCACCTTTGTTAAAGTAATCTTTGAAACCTATACTTTCATCGGTTTCTTCTAAACGATATACATCCATGTGATATAAAGGAAGTTCTCCGCTTAAGTATTCTTTTATAATATTAAATGTAGGACTAGTAATTGTATCATCGATTCCTAAGGCAGCTGCAAAACCTTTAGTAAATACAGTTTTCCCACTACCAAGTTCTCCGATAAGGCATATAACCATATTTGGAAATTTTTCACTTTCAATATTTTGTGCTACTGTTAATGTGTCTTCAACTGAACGTGAAGTATATTTAAAATCCATTTTATCACCTGTTACCATTATAAATTAAATAAATTACTTATACAAGGTATTATTTGTTATTTTACAGTTAATTTAATGCAAAAAAAAATAGGCAACTTCCTATCTTAGCATTACACTATTGTCGGCGTTTTAGGTCTTAACTTCTCTGTTCGGGATGGGAAGAGGTGTATCACCTAAGCTATCGTCACCTATAAAGGATTTTGTCCTTTAAAAAACAGATAATGCCTCATCAAACTTGAAATATAAATTAAGTTAAATCCTCGATTTATTAGTACTAGTCAGCTCAACGTATCACTACGCTTCCACCTCTAGCCTATCAACCTTGTCGTCTACAAGGAATCTTACTTCACGAAGAATGGGAAAATTCATCTTGGAGGAGGCT
>CAZEMQ010000128.1:0-2914 GCA_964513435.1 uncultured Muribaculaceae bacterium | reverse complement strand
AAATCTTTGGCAGAATTAAAAAATATAAGTAAATAACTCTCGAATTATTGGTTCGATAGTTATTAGGAAAAATTTCAATTGTGTAGTATAATTAATTTAAAAGAAGATGATTAAGTATGTTTTTTAAAGATAAAATTTATTTAGTAACAGTTTCTATCTCTGGTATAAGTCAAGGTATTGCAAAAGATTTATTAGAAAATGGGGTAAAAAATTATATTTTTGGTGATGTTTATGCAAAGAATATTAATTGTTGAAGATGATTATAGTATTCATGATATTTTAAAAGAAATATTAAAATTGGATGGATATATTACGTATGATGCTTATAATGGTAATGATGCCCTAAATATAATAAGACAAGAAAATATTAATTTAATACTACTTGATTTGATGCTTCCAGATATAAATGGAGAAGAAATAATTAAAAAAGTTAAAGATATTCCTATAATTATAATTAGTGCTAAAGTTAGTAGCAATGATAAAATACATTGTTTACTTGATGGAGCAAATGATTATGTAACAAAACCATTTGATAAAAATGAACTTTTAGCTAGAATTAAGGTGCAACTTAGAAATAATAAACAAAACTGTGAATTAAAATATAAAGAATTACATTTACTTAAAGATTATCAAACTTTAATGATTAATAATGAAAAAGTTAAACTTACTAAAACAGAATATTTGATATTAAAAGAATTATTACAAAATACTAAAAGAGTAGTAACTAAAAACATGTTATTAGATTTAATAAGTATAGATAATTTGGATTGTGATGAAAATTCTTTAAAAGTTCATATCAGTAATATTAGGAAAAAGATGCGAAAATATACTAATAATAATTATATTGAAGCAATTTGGGGAATTGGATTTAAGATAAAGGAATAAATCTTAACTAATTCTTAACTATTATTATTTAAAATTGTAGTTAGGAGATGGTATTGATATGAATTATGTGATTGAAGCTAAAGGATTATCTAAAAAATATAAAAACTTTAAGGCTTTAGATGATTTGAATTTGCATGTTCCTGAGGGTTCAATTTATGGTCTTATCGGAAAAAATGGAGCAGGTAAAACTACTTTAATCAGACTTATTTGTGGCTTGCAAAAAGTAGATAGTGGAGAATATTTCATTTATGGTATTAAAAATACAAATAGTGAAATATTAAAAGTGCGAAATCGAATCGGAGCTATTGTTGAGGTTCCTGCAATATATGATAATTTAAGTGCGTATGATAATATTATTGAAGAGCTTACATTACTAGGTGTTCCTACATTAGATGATGTAGATGATTTATTAAAACTTGTTGGACTTTCTAATGTCGGCGATAAACCGGCGGGAAATTTTTCTTTAGGAATGCGTCAAAGATTAGGAATAGCCATAGCTCTTGCAGGCAATCCCGACATCTTAATTTTGGATGAACCAATAAATGGTTTAGATCCTGAGGGAATAATAGATATTCGAGAGCTTTTATTAAAATTAAATAAGGAGAAAAATATTACAATTTTAATATCTAGTCATTATTTAGATGAATTATCAAAAATAGCAACCCATTATGGTTTTATTGATAAGGGTAAGATTATTAAAGAAATAAGTAAAGATGAATTAATAAATAAAATGAAACATAAAATAATTTTAAAAGTAAAGGATGCTAAAAAAATTATTCCTTATTTAGATGCTAAAAAAATTAATTATGAAATAGAAAATAATAAAACCATTAATATTTTTAGTAATATAAAAATTCCTAAATTAATTAACAATCTTGCCAAAAACGATTTAGAGGTTATTGATGTTTTGGAAACATCAGAAACATTAGAAAATTATTTCTTAAATTTAATCGGTGGTGATGATAATGCTTAATTTAATTAAAGCAGGTTTGATTAGACTTAAAAAAGATAAATTGTTTTGGGGATTAGCAATATTTACAATTGTATTTGCATTAGCTTTACTTATTAGTGCATATATAAATACTAATAAGTATAATGAAATATATAAAACCATAGACTTTTTTCCGCGTGTTGGTATAATTATAAGTTTTTATATTGCGATAATTATTAGTATTTTTATTGGTAGTGAATATTCTTGTGGTACTATACGTAATAAAATAATGATGGGACATAATAGAAAAAGTATTTATTTAGCAAATTTTGTTGTTATGAGTATAGTTACATTAATTTATGTATTATTATTTATTTTAGTTGTAGGATTTATAGGTATAATATTATTTGGAAAAATTGATATAAGTATTAGCAAAATACTCTATTTAATATTAACAATTATTTTACTTAGTATAGCTATGGCTGCAATAAATGTATTTGTTGCTATGAATGTTACCAGTAGAACAATTAGTTCGATGATTAATATAATGTTGGTTGTTATTTTGTTTTATGGGTGTATGGTTGTATATGGAATATTATCTCACCCAGAAACTATAAATCAAGCAACAGTAACTGATGAGGGAACAGTATATGAAGAGGTACCTAATTCAATGTATTTTTCTGGTAATATGAGAACATTCTATCAAATAATTTTAAATGTTGTTCCAGAAGGTCAAGTAATTTGTTTAAATGCCGATGAAGTAGATTATACGTATTATCCCCTTTATTCTATTGGAATAATTTTAATATTTACTAGTTTAGGGATCTATTTGTTTAATAAAAAAGACATTAATTAGAAAGGAAATATCATGATTTATATTTTATTAACTATTTTTATTGCTATAAGTTTATATTTAGCTATTAAATTAATAGTTATGAATAAGACGTTCAAAGAAATAGACAATAAATTACCATTTATATTAAATAATAATACTAATCAGTTAATTACTATAAGTAGTAATAATAAAAACTTAAAGAGATTAGTAAATAATTTAAATAGAGATTTAAAACATTTAAGAAAATTAAAATTAGAGTATAT
>CAZEMQ010000127.1:0-2944 GCA_964513435.1 uncultured Muribaculaceae bacterium | reverse complement strand
CTAACAAAAGCGATTCTAGAACCTTGTGATAAGTCTTTTAATAATGGTTTTGTATAAATAAGTCGCATATTTTACCCTCCATATCAATCATCGCACATCAAAATCTTAATAACAAAAAAGACTAAGGATATACGACATAATCGTCATCTTAGTCTTTTTCTTATATATAAATATCTACTATAATTGGTTCTTTAAATCTTATATCATTATATTTACAAATTTTATCCTTATATCTAGATATATCATCTTTTGTAATGATTATACGGGTTAAGAACACATCGACATTCGAGTCTATTTTTGTGTTCCACGCTTGATTGCGGCTTGTGCAGCAGCAAGTCTAGCTATTGGAACTCTGAATGGAGAACAAGATACATAATTAAATCCTAAAGAATCACAAAATGCAATACTTGATGGATCTCCACCATGTTCACCACAAATACCAAGACTTATATCTTTATTAGTTTTGCGTCCCTTTTCAGTTGCTATTTTCATAAGTTCTCCAACACCTTCAACATCAACACGAGCAAATGGGTCGCTCTCAAAAATGCCTTTACCATAATAATGTTCTAAGAACTTACCAGCATCATCTCTGCTAAAGCCATAAGTCATTTGTGTCAAATCATTAGTACCAAAACTAAAGAAATCAGCTTGTTCAGCAATCTTATCAGCTAGTAATGCTGCTCTTGGAATTTCGATCATAGTTCCAACTTCATATTCTAAGTCAACACCAACTTCTTTAATTATTTCATCAGCAACCCTTACAACGATATCTTTAACGTATTTAAGTTCTTTAACATCACCAACTAAAGGTATCATTATTTCAGGAGTTACTTTTATTCCTTTTTTACCTACATTAATTGCTGCTTCGATTACAGCTCTAGTTTGCATTTCCGCAATTTCTGGATAAGTAATTGCCAAACGACATCCACGATGCCCCATCATAGGATTGAATTCTTTTAATGATTCAATTATTTTATTTAATTCATCAACAGACTTACCTAAATCTTTAGCTAATTCAGCAATTTCATTTTCTTCTTTTGGTAAAAATTCATGTAGTGGTGGATCTAAATATCTAATAACTACACTGTATGGAGCCATAGCTTCAAATAATCCTTCAAAGTCACTTCTTTGATATGGAAGTATTTTTTCTAAAGCACTCTTTCTTTCTTCAACTGTTGTTGCACATATCATTTTTCTAAAATTAAATATTCTATCTTTCTCAAAAAACATATGTTCAGTTCGACATAAACCAATTCCTTCAGCTCCAAATTCTCTTGCTTGTAGAGCATCCTTTGGAGTATCAGCATTAGTTCTTACCTTTAAATCTCTTGCTTCATCTGCCCATGACATAAAGGTTTCAAAGTCTCCACTAATTGATGCTTCTTGCATTTCTAATTTACCTTCATAAACATTACCATTAGATCCATCAAGAGATATATAATCTCCTTCTTTAAATTTTAAACCATCATCAGTAGTTAGTATCTTCTTTTCTTCATCAATACTAAACGAACCAACACCAGATACACAGCAAATACCCATACCACGAGCAACAACTGCTGCATGACTAGTCATTCCTCCACGAAGTGTTAAAACACCTTTACTAGAATTCATACCTTCAATATCTTCTGGTGAAGTTTCAAGGCGAACAAGAATCGCATCTATTCCAGCATTCTTAGCATTAATTACATCCTCAGCATTAAAATATATTTTTCCAGTTCCAGCTCCAGGGGATGCCGCTAAGCCTTTACCAATTATTTTAGCATCCTTGATAGATTTTTCCGTAAATGTCGGATGAAGTAATGCATCTAAACTCTTAGGATCAACCATTAACACTGCATCTTCCTTAGAAATACGACCTTCATTAACTAAATCTACAGCTATCTTTACAGCAGCACTGGCAGTTCTCTTACCATTTCTTGTTTGCAAAATAAACAATTTTCCATTTTCAATTGTAAATTCCATATCTTGCATATCATTGTAATGATCTTCAAGCCTTTGAGCAATACGAGCAAATTCTTCATATACTTCTGGCATTTCAGTTTTTAAAGTATCTATCTCACTAGGAGTACGGATACCTGCAACTACATCTTCACCTTGAGCATTAATTAAATATTCTCCAAATAGTTTCTTTTCACCAGTCGCAGGATTTCTAGTAAATGCTACACCAGTACCAGAAGTATTTCCACTATTACCATAAACCATTTCTTGAACATTTACAGCAGTACCCCAACTTGATGGAATATCATTTATTCTTCGATAATAGATAGCTCTTTCATTATTCCAACTTCTAAATACTGCCTTAACAGCTTCAATAAGTTGAGTAAAAGGATCTTGTGGGAAATCTTCTCCAGCAAATTCTTTATAAGCAGATTTAAATTTATCTGTCAGCAAAACCATATCATCAGCATCTAAATCGATATCATTTTTAACACCTTTTTCCTCTTTTAACTCATCAATTATATTTTCAAATTTACTCTTTGAGTATCCTTTTACTACATCAGCAAACATTTGAATAAAACGACGATAAGAATCATATACAAATCTCTTATTATCGATTTTTTTAGCAAAAGCATCAGCTATTTCATCATTCAAACCTAAGTTTAATACCGTATCCATCATTCCTGGCATGCTTGCTCTTGCTCCACTTCTAACACCTACTAAAAGTGGATTTTCTAAATCTCCAAACTTCTTGCCAGTTTTTTCTTCTAATTTAGTAAGATTTTTTTTAATTTCTTCAATGATAGAATCCGCAAGAACTTTTCCATCATCATAGTATTTGTTACAAGCCTCTGTTGTAACAGTAAATCCACTTGGAACAGGCAAACCAATATTAGTCATTTCTGCTAAATTAGCTCCCTTACCTCCAAGGAGATTTCGCATATCTTTGTTTCCTTCATTAAACAAATACACATATTTTTCCATAACTTTCCTCCATGATAATTTT
>CAZEMQ010000126.1:0-2975 GCA_964513435.1 uncultured Muribaculaceae bacterium | reverse complement strand
TAATGATAATGTATTATTTACACTCTCCATAGTATCTAGCATTGAGTCTTGAGAAGATACTGTAAAATAATCACTTGAGATTCCGATAGTCTGTTCAAAGTAATTTTCTATTCTTGTAATAGTCTCATCAATATAAGTCTCATCCTCCACTTTTATATATAAACTATTTATAGAAGTATCAACACCTAAGTATGCAGCAGTTGTTAATGGAATAATAACCATATTATCTATATCAGTTCCCATTGAGCTACCTTTTGTAGTAAGAACACCTATTACTGTGTACTTATCATCATCTATTCTAATTGTTTCTCCAACTGGATCTGCTAAACTGAATAGAGTTGTTGCTAGTTCACTTCCAATAATACATACTTTACTCTTATTTTCTAAATCAATAGTAGAAATAAGTCTTCCTGCACTAATAGTAAGGTTAGTAACACTCATATAATCATTAGTTGTAGCAATAATACTAGATTTTGATGATGTGGTTGAGTCCCTTCTTATAGTTGCACTAACACTTTTATATGGTGCTACTTCTTCTACATTAGCAATTTCCTTTAACTCATCTATTTGGCTATATTCTAAAGAAGTATCTGAAGATGAAATCGTTGCAGTAAGTATATCTGTTCCTAGAGATGACACTTCAGCAGTAACACTACTAGTAGCTCCATTCCCTATTCCAACTAGGATTATTACAGAAGCAATTCCTATAATAAGCCCTAATATTGTTAAAGTTGACCTTAGCTTATTACTAATAATATTATTTATAGATGCTTTCAAAATGTTGAAAAATTTTGTCATTAACTAATTTTCCTCCCTTACTTTTCTTCATTTATTTTCCCATCATGTATTCTTACAATTCGCTTCGCTCTTTTCGCTACATTCATATCATGTGTAATTAATATAATTGTTTGTCCTTGTTTATTTAGTTCTTCCAAAATATTAATTATTTCCACACTAGTTTTCGAGTCTAAAGCTCCGAGTTGGCTCATCAGCAAGAATTATTTCAGGATTACCTGCAATAGCTCTAGCAATTGCTACTCTTTGCTGTTGTCCACCGGATAATTGTGAAGGAAGATGATTTTCTCTTCCAGACAATCCAACTTTTTTTAAAAAATCACTAGCAATTTGCTTAGACTCAATATTACTCATTCCTCTATACATTAAAGGTAATTGTACATTTTGAATAGCAGTCATTTTAGGCAACAAATTAAAATTCTGGAATATAAACCCTATTCTTTTATTTCTCATTTCTGCTAATTCATTATCAGAACTACTGCTAATCTGAGTATTGTTTAATATATATTCTCCACTATCAGGGATATCTAATAGCCCTAAAATATTCATTAAAGTAGATTTTCCTGAGCCAGAAGGGCCAATTATAGAAACAAATTCTCCTTCTTTCACTTCAAATTTTATATCGTCTAAAGCCTTAATTTTTATATCCCCAATAGCAAATTCTTTTTGAATATCTTTTAACTTAATCAAACCTTTCCTCCTTATTTTAATTATTCATATCTGGTGGGCTTCCAGCAGAATCTCTACTCATTCCTCCGCCGTTTCCCTGTCCTCCGGCCATTTGAATCCATTCCATCTCCAAAGTTATCTCCTCGCATTTCCATTCCGCCACTCATCATATCGCCTTGCATTGAATCATCACTACTGCTACTAGAACTATTACTAATTGTAGTAGTTTCAATTAATTGAATAGTTTCTCCACCATTTAAACCAGAAGTAATCTCAACATATGTATCATCTGATATTCCAGTTTCAACTTCCACATTTTCTGTTTCGCCATTTTCATTTACTACAATAACATATCTTGAATCATCAGTAATTTGCACTGCTGCAATAGGTACAGCAATAACATCTTCTGCTTCTTCTAATATTACTTCACAAGACGCAGACATACCAATTTTTATATTTCCATCATTTTCAAATGTTACAATAGCTGAAAAAGTTGTTCCACTTGATGAATATGTTCCTACAGCATCTATTTTAGTTATTTCTCCAGTATATGTCTTACTTTCATCTGCTGTTAGAGTAATTTCTACCTCTTGACCAATTTCTACACTACTTATTTCTGTTTCACTAATACTTAGAGTCATATTTAATTCTTCCATTGTCTGTACTTCTACATAATTACTTGATGTACAAATACTTTCTGTTTCAGGTACATTAAAACTATTTATTACACAATCATATTCTGCTGTAAGATATGTTCCATCTGTGTATTCTAAAATGTTTTCTCCTTCATATACAATATCATCTTCTTCTACACACATAGTTTCAAAATATTTAGAAGTATCTAACTCTAGTTTCTCAGTAGAAGCTGAAGATATTTGTCCAGAACTAGTTAGAGTCTTTTTAATAGTCTGCGTTTCCACAGTTATTTCTGAAATATTTGTAATTGTAGTTTCTTGATTACTAGCCTTACTTATTCCATATTCCATTCCTATAAGAAACATTACTATTAAAGTAACTATTAAAATTACTGTGAATATTATCTTCTTTCTAATAGATTTCTTTTTCATAAAACCTCCTATTATATGTACTAAATTCAAATTTCAGTCTAAATTATAGATATCTTTTCTTAAATAAAACTTAAAAAAGAAAATTTTTTCAAACTTGCAATTATTATTTCATTGATATATTATATTAATATATTTTGTGCAATTAAAATTTATTTTAGAAGGTGAAAATTTATGATAAATTCAGATCAAAATCCAGAATTTTTAAATTCATTTTTAGATTATTCTATTACTATTTTAAATAAATCTCCTAACTCAGTAAAAGAATATAATTATGACTTGAATATGTTTTTAAAATTCATGAAAATACATTTAAAACTAACGAAAGAAACTGACTTTAATAATATATATATAAAAGATTTTTCATTAGATACTTTAAAGAAAATCACACTTGATGACATTCATGCTTTTTCATCATATTTAGCATTAACTAAAAAAGCAAAACCT
>CAZEMQ010000125.1:0-2991 GCA_964513435.1 uncultured Muribaculaceae bacterium | reverse complement strand
ATAACGGAAGTGGAAAGATATATGGTAATTATAGACATGCCCAAAGTAATGTAACACTTGCTCAATCACAAAATTACTATTTAAGTAATGGTTATATTGTATTTAATGATAGTTCTATTAACAATAAGTATGATAATATTAATCCTGTGTGGATTGATATATTATAGAGTTTATTTTATAATAAATATAATAATTTAATTATAAGAATTTGAAAACGTAGACTATATGTATTAAAAAATATTTTGATTAATATAAGTTATTTACTTGAAAATTCTAGCAGTAGAGATTGTTTAATGAGGAGAGACTATGATTGAAGTTAAAAATGTTGGGAAAATTTATAAGACAAAAGCTAGCGATGTTGTTGCATTAGATTCTGTTTTTTTGAGGTTTCCTGATAAAGGTCTTATATTTATTTTAGGAAGTAGCGGTTCTGGTAAGACAACATTATTAAATATTTTAGGTTTGTTAGATAAGCCAACTAGCGGGGAAGTTTTTGTAAATAATATTAACATTAATAAAATGCAAGAAAAAAAATTAAGTTTATATCGTAATAGCTACATAGGTTTTGTCTTTCAAGAATCTTATTTATTTGATGAATTAAATGTCTATGACAATATAGGTTTATGTATTAATTCTAAAGAAAAAAATTGGCGGAATAAAATAGATGAATTGTTAAATCAAGTAGGATTAAATGGTTATGGGAAAAGAAAAATAAGTGAATTGTCTGGTGGAGAAAAACAAAGAGTTTCCATAGCTCGAGCATTGATTAAAAATCCTAGTGTTTTACTTGCAGATGAACCAACTGGTAATTTAGATATTGAAAATAGCAAGATTGTGTTTGATGAACTTAAAAAAATATCAGAAAATCATTTGGTAATTGTAGTATCTCATGAAGTTGATTTAGCAATGAAGTATGCTGATGGTATTGTAAAAATAGCTGATGGAAAAATTATTCAAAATACAATTGATTCTCTTCCAACGAATAATAAAGATTTAGAACTAAAAAAGTCTCATATTAAATTTTTTAGTAAAGTAAAATTAGCTTTAGGTTTAATCAAAAGAAAGAAAATAAGAACTGGGATAACTGCTATACTTGCTAGTGTTGCTTTTGCCTTAGTCGGTTTGGCGATGAGTTTATTTGATTTTGATATTGCTAGAATGCATAGTGAAGCTATGATAAAAGAAAATGAAACAGTTATTAATTTTAGTAAGGGTGATTTTAATTTTAATAATATTAAATTAAGTCAAGTATTAAATGAAAATGAAATTGCTGAGATAACTGATAAATTAGATAATTATGAAATAATTAGTTATTTATATACCAATAATGTTATTGAAAGTTTTTCTTTTGAGACGAGTCTAACTTTCATAAATGAACTTAGCGATAGTGTTTATTATAATATTGATTTAAACTTAACTCCTTATTTTATAACCTATAGCAACAATGATTTTGCTAATTTAGATATTATTGGTGAAGTACCAAGTAATGCTAGAGAAGTTTTAATACCAGAGTATTTTGCAGAGCTATTAGTAGCTAAAAGTTTTTATTCTTATGATGAAAATAGGAATTACCCATTTTATCAAGTAGAGGTTGATAGCATTGAAGATTTATTAGGGCAAAAATTAGGTTTATCAAGTTCGTATGTTGTGATATCTGGAATTATAAGAGATGATAACTTAAATAAATATAAAAGTCTTATAGATGAGAGTATCGAAGCTATGGAGTATAATCCAAGTGATTTATATAATGAGTTTGTAAGCAATTATAAAAATTCTTTATATTTTATTGTTAGTGATGATTTTTTTGATAATGGTAATTTTGCTCCCAATTATTTTATAGATAATACTGTATTTGATGGAGTAAATATTTATAATGATAACAATTATTATATGGCTAATTTTTATAGTGTGTTAAATAAAGAAATTGAATATTATGATGGTCAAGATTTTGTTAAAACTAGTACTTTAAATGATAATGAAGTTATAGTTTCATCTGTTTTTGTAGATGATATTTTTGGTAGTGATTTAACTGAAGGTGTAACTAATGCTATTGTGGAAGCCAGAAAAAAATATGATGAACAAGTCAAAAATAGAGAAGAATTGATAGAAAAACAGATAAACGATTGTATTAATTATGACTTGTGTGATTATGAAGAAGTGCCAGAAGTAGAAGAAATTGATGTTAATCAAATTACAATTGATTATTATTTGGATTATCTAAGTAAACATGAAAGCATAATTTTATCAGAATATACATATCAAATAAAAGACAAATATAATTTTACAGATAAGGAAATCAATGATATCAATTTAAAAATAGTTGGTATAACATTTGATGAAGTTTACAACTTTACTAACTTAAATACTTTAAAAAATTATCTTTTAGCAAATGAAATAGTAATGAATATTCAAACCAATATTGATGATGAAGCAAAATTATATCAACTTCTTAATGACTATTCAAATATTGATAGTAATTATAAAGTAGAAACAAAATTTAGTGAACAAATCGCAGATGTTGCTGAAGTAGTTAAAAGCATAGAAAACATTGCTATTTATCTATTGGTTGGGGCTCTAGTGTTTGCAGTTCTTTTGTTTATGTTATTTATTACAGCAAGTATTAGTGCAAATAAGAAAAAAATAGCTCTTCTGCGAGCAGTTGGTGCAAGAGTAAAAGAAATAGTTAATATATTTGTTTTAGAGGGTATGATTGTTGGGGTTATTACATTAATTTTTTCAAACTTATTTACTATCTTAAGTATTGAAGTGATTAATAATTACGTAACCAAAGAAGTGTATTTTTATTTAAAACCTCTTGTTTATAATCAAGAAACTATAATAATTATTTTAATATCAATAATATTAGTAATTGTTGTAAGTTTAATAATTCCAATAATAAGATTATCTAAAAAGATGCCATCTAATTTAATTAAGTAAAAATATAGTAGTATAGAATAAATCGCGATTTACAATAAGGAATAGGAGGATGAT
>CAZEMQ010000124.1:0-3001 GCA_964513435.1 uncultured Muribaculaceae bacterium | reverse complement strand
GCTTGATGAAACAACTACATCATTATTTAAAGGTAAACTAGAGTTATATACTACAGGAATATCAGTAGTCACACCCGCTTTACGTAATCTTTGTCTTAAGGTTCTAGCTAAAGCATCATTTTTGGTTTTAGTTAATTTAGTGATTTCTATTGTAGTTGGATTTAGTCTTTTTCCAGTTCCTAAAGAGCTAATGATTTTTATTTTATTTTCTAAACAATATTTAATTATTGCAACTTTTGCATTAATATCATCGCAAGCATCGATTACATAATCATATTTCTGTAATAAATCAACATTATTTTCGTTAATAAAAAGTTGTTTTGCTACGATATTTATATCGGGGTTGATAATATCACAACGTTTTTTAGCTTCAGCAACTTTACTTTTAGAAATATTGGAACTATTTGTTATTATCTGCCGATTTATATTAGTAATATCGATATTATCACCATCAAAAATAGCAATATTTTTAATGCCAGTGCGAACTAGTGATTCTAAAACAAATCCTCCGACTCCTCCAATCCCGATGATTGCTATATTTATTTTACTTATTTTTGTTAAATTTTCTTTTCCAATTAAAGGTATTAATCTATCAAACATATTTATCTCCCATAATAAAACCCAGAAAGAAGTCATGCAATGATAAAAACCCGCTCTCGGCAGGTGGGCATCACATGGTTTGCTTTAGGATCCTTATTCACTTAATGGATAAGTTTTCTACACCACAAACCAATTAGATTCCCATATATCATATCTAGTCGGTTTTATATAGACATTGACTACCTTTCTAGGTACTTTTATTATACCAAATATAATACCATTACGCAACAAATATTTATGACTTTACATGTTATTGTTGTCATTTTTTTTCGACATCAGCATTTTTATAGTTTTTGAAATATATTTCAAATGCTTATTCCTGTAATTCCATTTTTCTAGTTGATTATTTATTTGTTATATTATAAATGATTATTAAAATAAATAAAAAAGGAAGTATTAAACTTCCCCATTTTGAATCGTAATTAAATCTGTAATTGTAATGTCTAACTCATTATAATCAGTATAATGACTAAGGGCATTATTTACTTTGCTTACCCAGTTAGGATTAGCAACTTTTACTCCTTGATCATTATATGTTGGATTATATACATAGCCAATTGTTTCAACAGTTGTAAGACCTTTCCCAAAGTAGCCGTCATTAAGCAATTTAATATAACTTAAAATCCCATATTCGATATTTTTATATTTTATTAACGATCCTCGAGACATACCACCGAAGACATTATTTTTATTAAGCATACTTTGAGCACTAAAGCCAGATTCTACTTCAGCGATAGCAGCTGCAATAGTAAAATCAACATCACTATAAATACCACAGAAATATTTAATTAATGCTAAAATATATTCTTGGTCATCTTCACATGGTTCAATACTATTATCAAACAATTCAGGATTACTTTCTTCTAGTACTAATAAATACTCGATTAATTTATAATCAATACCTTCACTATCAGTTAAGTCAATATCAGAATTATTCTTTAAGTTTTCGATAAATACTTCACTATCAATTTTAAATATATCAGCTACATAATTAATAATTTCTATATTGGTATTTATATATATTTCTTTAATTTCATCATCAGTTAGTATTCTTTTAGATTCTACTTTGTCAACTTTAGTTTCAAAAGTACTTATTGAACTTACAAGTAACTCTTGGTTAAATGTTGAGCAACGTTGATACAATATTAACATGACTATTAGTATCATTGCCCCTAAAATAACTAAAATAATACCCTTTTTATTCATTATTATATAATTTTTCATTTTATTATATTATACTCTCCTTACATAAAGTATGCATCAATTATACCATAAAATACCATAAAATGCAAATTTGCCCCCTCAAAAACCCTATTATATCTTGATTTTAAGGCATATTTTAGCCAAAAAAAGTGCTTTCAAAGCACCCCTTTTATGCTGCAAATATTTCCGGAGTCGGCGTAAATGGTGTATCTGATTGACTAGCAATATCTGGGATATTATCATCGTTGTTATCATTTGTGTTCGTTGGATCTTGGGTATTTCCTCCCATATTTTTTGGAGTATTATCAGTAGTGACATTGCCATTTACTTGTACCTTCCAACATGCAGACACATCGCAGTTACTACTAAATGGCATCGGATTTGGCATTTCCATTTTAACAATCATCGGTATTTTAAATGCTCCCCCGAAACATACGCAGTTTCCTGGTTGCAATACCTTTTGCTTATCTAGAATATCTGCTGAAATATTAGGTAACATTTCCCCAATATATTTAATATCTAATGGATGGGTCATTTTAAATATTAAGAAATTATTACATTGAGCAATAACAGTATCGGATATTTCTACTGGTCTTTGACTAATAATATCTAATATTACCCCATACTTACGACCTTCTTTGGCAATTCTATCGAATATGTTATATCCAAGTAAAAATGTATCGTTATCATTTTGAATATATCGATGGGCTTCTTCTAAAAATAGATGAAATGGATTTTTAGCCCTATCGGTAGTAGATTTTGATAAATCAAATATCAATCTTGAAATAATTTTTACAAATACTTTTGCAAATGTATCATCGACATCTTCTAAGTTGATATTAATAATTTGAGCCTTTCCTTTCGGAGTTGCTACTAATGATTCAACATATTCTTTAATTGGAACATATTCACTAGAAAAGAAATCGTTAATTTTACTATTGATTATAGAATTAAGACGTACTCTTAATATTACAGCATCATCATGTAGGTTTTGATTGTGTTGAAATCCTTCGCTAATTAAAGTAAATTCTAAAGCACTAGCAAAATCTTTTAGGGAATAATTTGCTTCTTCTGGTGCCTTAATAGAATCTAAATTATCATTTATTTTACCTAAAATATAGTTAGTAATTAAAACTGATTCTCCAAAATTACCATTGGAATCAATCTCAAAACATTCACTAAACGTTCTAGAATAACC
>CAZEMQ010000123.1:0-3004 GCA_964513435.1 uncultured Muribaculaceae bacterium | reverse complement strand
CCAGCTTCAATTTGAGCTTCATTATATTCTTCAATTATTTTTATTATTTCATCTTTAGAATCAAAATCTTTTGGATATATATTTATAGAAGTAGGATTATCTAAATCGATTACTCCAATTTGTTCTAAAACATCTTCGTATGTAGCTCCAGCTTGTTGTTCATAATTAGCTATAACTTGAGCCATTTCAGTTGGACTCAAACTTTGTAGATAAGCAATTTGTTCTTCTGTTAACAAGCTATAGTCAAATTCTTCATCACTAAATTCTTGACCAGTGAAAACATTAATATCTGGATTTTCTAATTGTGCTTTAGCAATATCTGATTCATTTATCTTTTCAATGACATATTCTTTTAAGTCTTTTAAGTAAAGTATACCTCCAGTAGTGGATGAAACAATTGATTCTTCATTAGGTTTAATAATACCCGTTACAACCAATTCTTCAGCATTTTCTAGTAATTCTTTCATATAGCTTTCATCAGAACTTTTATCTATCCAAATACCATTTTCTAATTCATAGTAATCAGAATTTAAAACAAATTTGAAAGTTAAACCTAAGAGTTCATCGATTTCATAAGATGTTTGTTCAACTTCAAATGAAGTGCCATTTAAAATATTTTGATACATCTCAGATAGTTCAGATGAGTCTTTAAGACCTAAAGCATACAGTGTATAATCACTGATTTCGTTATTTTCATCGATTAGTAAAACAACTTCATTATAGTTTTCTGGCCAAGAACCTGCAACTAAATCATACATTTGCTTATTTAGTTCATCACTGTCAAACATTTCTGTAAAGACATCAGTTGATATAAAAGATGATTGCATTCCATTCATGGACATTCCAATTTCATCTAAAACACTATTAGGATTAACTTGAACTATTTCATCTGTATCAGCTTTATATATTTGTAAATTCAAATTGTATGTATAACTTATCGCTGATGTATAATCTTTAATATTTGTTTCATCACTTTCAATATATTTTTTAAACGCTTCTAAGTTGTTGCTTTGAACTTTAGCTGAAACTGTACTCATCATAGAACTCATAACATCATTGGAATAGATTTTGCCATCATCATGAGTTTCTTTATTACTATCGGGTTGAATGCTTTCGATAAGATCGGTTAATTGAATTGATTCTTCTTGCACTGTTATTGGGTAGCTAGTTAACGTTTCTTCTTCGACCGTACTGATATATTTTTGGACACCATTAGATAATGAAAGGATTAGAGCAATACCAATTATTCCAATTGAACCTGCAAATGCAGTAAGAATGGTTCTTCCTTTTTTAGTCATTAAGTTATTAAGACTTAAATTCATAGCTGTTAAAAATGACATCGATGTTTTTTTATTTTTCTTCTTTTCTTTTTTTATTTCTCGTTCTTCTTTTTTAGAATCATATGGCATTGAATCGCTAGTAATCTCACCATCTAATAAATTGATTGTTCTAGTTGAATATTTTTGAGCAAGTTCTGGATTGTGGGTAACCATTATAATTAATCTGTCCTTAGAAATTTCTTTTAATATTTCCATTATTTGTTCACTAGTTTTAGTGTCCAAGGCACCAGTTGGCTCATCTGCAAGCAAAATATCAGGATCATTTATTAAAGCTCTAGCAATAGCCACTCTTTGCATTTGACCGCCGGACATTTGGTTGGGCTTTTTATACATTTGATCTTTTAATCCTACTTTTTTAAGAACTTCAATCGCTTTCTGACGACGTGTTTGTTTGTCAACTCCCGACAATGTCAAAGCAAGTTCAACATTGGATAACACTGTTTGGTGAGTTATAAGATTGTAGTTTTGAAATACAAAACCAATACGATGGTTTCGATAAGTATCCCAATCACGGTCTTTGTATTCCTTTGTACTAATATTGTCTATTATTAAATCACCAGATGTATAATGATCTAATCCTCCGATAATATTTAATAGGGTCGTTTTGCCACACCCAGATGGACCTAAAATAGAAACGAATTCACTTTTGCGAAATTCAATTGATATTCCTTTTAATGCTTTAACTGTTTCACTATCAGTTTCATAACTTTTTTTAATTTTGTTTAATTTTAACAATTTGTCATCTCCTTGCTTTATTTTTTTAATATTTCAAAATCAATAGTCTTAATGTTTTTTATTTCATGGTGAATACAATTTTTTAAATGTAGTTCCAATTGAATTAATTCTCCCATAGTAAGACAATCTTCAACTCCGATTTCAATAGTTAAGCAATAATAATTTTTTACATTAACAAGTGATACCGATGAGTAAGTAACATTTTTAGTTCTTCTTATGATGCTTTTAATTTTGTTAATTATACTTTCAGAATTGTCATTCTGACCGTTTATGAGTACATAGTTATCAAAAATTATATTAATTCCTTTATAAAAAATAACAATTATGATAATTAAAACTCCTAGAAAGTCAAAAAACGAAATCCAAACACTTATGAGAATAAATATTGTAGAAATAATTGTTAGTATGGCATCAAAATGCGAACTATGACATGATGCGAATAACATTTGACTGTGATTATCTTTGCCGATTTGTAATAAATAGTTTGAATTTAATAGTTGTATTAAAGTAACAGATAATATTACAAAAACTATTATTGGGTTTGTTTGATGATACTCTAAAAACAATGCTTTAAATAGTAGCAAGAATGCCAAAACAATGAATAGAAAACCAACCAGTATTTGAGCAATATATTCGATTTTACCGAACCCAAATGGATGTTTCTTATTGGCTCGGCGATGACCTATTAGACTTCCAATCATCGCTAGAGCTTCTTCGGAAAAATTACATAAAGTATAGTAAGCATTAGTTACTAATGTGTAACTTCCAAAAGCAAGCCCTCCAAATATTTTTAAAAAAGCAACAGTCAAATTAATAAGCATACTAAATACAAGTGATTTACGTTCTTTCTTCATTATTTACCTCATACATAAAATTATACCACAAAAGGGTATAAAAAAAGAACAGTATTTTGTTCTTTTTAGTAATTT
>CAZEMQ010000122.1:0-3035 GCA_964513435.1 uncultured Muribaculaceae bacterium | reverse complement strand
AAAAAAGATGTTTTGCTTTTACATTTTATGAATTTTGAATATATCCTCTTTGGTAAAAATATCGAAGTTTACTACGGAATATTGAATAAGGATGTAAAAGTAATTGAAGAGGTAAATAAACTTGAATGGGTTGATATTAATGATAACTTCTTTGATTTAAATAAATATGCTGGAGAAGGAAATATTGGTCATATAATCGAAGAAATAAAAATAAATTTGGATTTTAAACAAAAATAAAAAAGATGATAAATTTTAAAACAAATCATCTCTTTTATTTTTTATTAACACATCCTCAATATATATGATTATTTTATAAAGAATATAGGATATGATAACAAGTATTAATATGCCAGCCATAACTAAGCTTAAATTAAATACTTGTGTTCCATAAATAATTAAATAACCTAATCCTTCTTTACTGACTAAAAATTCTCCCATAATTACTCCGATTAAACTCATAGATATATTAAGTTTCAAACTAGATATAATTGTCCTATAAGAACTTGGTATTACTAAATGTGTTAAAATTTGCCCTTTAGTTGCTCCAAAAGATTTAATAAGTTTTATTTTTTTATCATCAATATTCAAAAAACCATTGTAAATAGTTATTACACTAATAATCAAATTAATTAATAGTGCCATTATAATTATACTCTTAGTATTTGCACCAGCAATAATGATAATCAACGGTCCTAGTGCAACCTTTGGCAAAGAATTAATCATAGTCAAAAACGGGTCAATAACTTCTGCTAATAATGGAACTTCGTAAAGAATAATAGCAATTATAAATCCTAGCAATATACCAAAAACAAAGGCAATTACAACTTCTTTTAATGTTGCAAATATATGATTAAACAAATTATTTTGAGCAATCAAATTGATAATTGTATCCAATATTTCACTAGGTTGTGAAAAGACAAATGTATTAATAATTTTTTTATTTGCTAAAATTTCCCACAAAGCCAAAAAACCTACTACAATTATTATCTGCCATAACATTACTATAAGCTTATGACGTTTTATTTTTTTTAAATATCTTTTTTGACCATCAGACATTTTTATCTAAATCCTCCCAAAGTAAATTATAATATTTTCCAAAATTAGATGCTTTTCTTCTATCCATTGGACTATCCCCTTTGATATTTATTTCATAAATATGTTTAATTACCGATGGTCTTTTAGATAACACTATTATTCTATCAGCTAAACTTAAAGCTTCCGATATATCATGAGTAATCATTATAACAGTCTTTTTTTCATTTTTAATTATATTTACAACATCTTCACTCACTGAAAGTCTAGAAACATAATCTAATGCTGAAAACGGTTCATCTAAAAGTAAAATATCTGGTTTTGTTGCCAAAGTCCTAATTAAAGCTACCCTCTGACGCATTCCTCCGGACAACTGATTAGGATACTTCTCTAAAAAATCACTAAGACCATATTTTCTCAAAAGACTACGAGTATAATCTATATTTTCTAAATTTAGCTCTTTTCTTATATTTAAACCTAAAAGAGCATTATCTAAAATATTTAACCATGGAAATAAAGCATCTTCTTGCAACATATACCCTATTTTTAAATCTTTATTTTTAATAATAGCTCCATCAGTTTTACTATCTAAATTAGCTAAAATATTTAAAATCGTTGACTTCCCACACCCTGAGGGACCAACAATACACAAAAATTCTCCATCATAAACATCAAACGATACATCTTCAATAGCTTTTATTTCTCCTATTTTTGTATAATAACTTTTACTTAATTTAGAAATCTCTAACAATTTATTCTTCATAAAAATTATTAACTAATTCCTCATAAGGAACATAAGTCTCTAAAAGATCAAAGTCTATTAAAAAATCTTCTAAATTAGTAAATATTTGTTCACTAATATATGGCGTTTGTAACCAACAATCATATTCTTTATAACGGTCAATCATAAGTGCTAATAAAGATACATCAGTATCAGGAAACTGATTAATAATATCATTAGCTACAACAACAGCATCAGTATTTAAAGTATACTCTAAAGCTTTAGCAATTGCATTTGTAAAAGAAGTAATTACTTCAGGATTATTTTCCACATAACTTTTACGTGCATAAAAAGCCGTATATGGAACTTCTCCACTTAATTCACCAACACTTGCTACAACATAACCATATCCTTCTTCTTCTAAAGTTGTAGCATTTGGCTCGAATAAATTAACAAAGTCTCCAGTTCCACCAATAAATGAACCAGACAATGCTGCAAACTCAACAGAATAATTAATATTTATTTTTTCTATATCTATTCCCATATTTTTTAAACCGTTTAAAAAGTTTAAAGCTGGCATCCCAGTAGAACGTCCTACTAATATCTCTTTATCATATAAATCTTCTAAAGTAAAATCAGTATATTCTTCTCTTGAAACTATAAACTGACCATCTCTTTTAGTTAAACCCGAAAATATTTGTAAATAATCACTTTCATCTTGAGCATAAATGTAAATTGCTGACTCTGCACCTGCAAAACCAATTTCAACATCATTAGATAATACTGCTGCACTAACTTTATCAGCTCCAGAAGTAAGAATTAATTCAACATCTAACCCTTCTTCTTCAAAATAACCTTTTTCAATTGCTACATATAACGGAGCATAAAATACACTATGCGTAACCTCAGCTAATCTTATTTTAACTAAATCAGTTTCTTCATCTTTTGCAAAACTTTTTATTACCATTATAAATAAACTTATCAAAATAATTAGAGCAATTATAATTATAATAATTATCTTTTTCAAAAACATTCCTCCTCCTAAAATAATATATGAGGATTTTTTATTTTTGCTTATAACAGAAAAAATTCTAGCATCAACTAGAATTTCTAAATTTTATAAATTTTTCTATATCTCTTAGTATAAATAATCATTCCTGACACTACTACTAAGGAAACTATCAATAACATATAATTTATAAAACTACCAGTACTTGGATTTTCTTCTCCAACTATTTGAACTATTACTTCATTACTTGGAGTATCTTCATCATCAACAGTT
>CAZEMQ010000121.1:0-3066 GCA_964513435.1 uncultured Muribaculaceae bacterium | reverse complement strand
TTAATACCCGCAAATTCAAAGAAATCACAATTGATATTAGGCTTTTTCACACCAATTGATTTGCTATTATTTGGTAGTGGATGTGGGCTTACTATCTTGCTTTTGATGTTGATTAAAAATGCAGAATTGTTCGAGATGATAATTATACTATTACCAGCTCTGGTAACTGGATTTTTGGTAACTCCAGTACTTTACTATCATAATGTTTTGCAATTTATAATTAATGTTGTTAGTTTTATTGTTAATCCCAGAAGGTATTATTGGAAAGGTTGGTGTGTGAAATATGACTCAGAAGATAAATAATAATTTAAATTATTCAGAAGATTGGCTTCCAATCAAACAAATTATGAATGGAATGATTCAGTTAGATGATGGTTCATATGTAACTGGAGTTAAGATAATGCCTAAAAATATATTTATCTTAGATACTGGAAGTCAGAATAATATAATTTATAATTTACGTAACTTTTATAATAGTATAGATTTTGAATTTTGGTTACTTATTGCAGATCGACCAGTAGATATTGATGTTTATGTTTCACAACTACAACTTATGTATAATAATGCTCAAAGTAATGCGGTAAAAAAGCTTATTATGCAAGATATTAATAAAGCAAATTTGTTTACGAGTGTGGAATATAATGTTGTTGATACTGAGTACTATATTTTGTTTAAAGAAAAAAGAATGGAACTAGTTCAAAAGAAGTTACATAATTTGATTAGTGGTCTAGCATCTGCTGGGTTGCAATCCCAACAAACATCGAATAATGATTTGCGGATGGTTTTAGATAATTTCTTAAATGGTGGAGACCAAACTAATTTTGGGGCGGTGATGTAATATGGCTAAATTAAAAAGCGAAGTGGCTCCAAAAGGGATGGAGTTTAAACCAACAGAATTTATTATTGGTGGAAAATATGCAACTGTTATGACAGTTATTGCATTTCCTAGAAATATAATACCAGGATATTTGTCAGATATGACAAATATTAATGGAGTTAAGCTAGCAATTAAACATATTCCGATTGAGTTTTCGGTATTGCAAAAGATGCTTAATAAAGAAATAGCTGATTTAAAAGTAAGATATCAAAGTGAAAGAGATCAAACAACGCAAGAAAGAATTAGACAAGATTATGAATCATTAGAACAATTTATTCAAATGCTTGCTGCAACTCAAGCGAGAATATATGATTTTCAAATGCATTTGGTTATAACAGCTAATAATAAAGAAGAATTAGAACTTAAGAAAATTCAAGTTCGTAGTTACTTAGATGCTTTAGGCATGAGGGCAGTAGCTTTAATGTTTGAACAAGAAAAAGCATTAAAGTCATTACTTCCGATATTTCCACCACAAGATATTGAACAAAGAATTGGAACACCAATACCATCTGTAACTATTGCAGCGATGTATCCATTTGTTTTTGATAGTATTAAAGATCCAGGAGCTTCAACTCTTCTTGGAGTAGATGTATCTGGTGGAGTAATACTTTTCAATCAATTCTTGTATCAAATTAAAAAAGAAAATAATCGAAACAATGCTAATATAATTTTGCTTGGTATGTCTGGTAGTGGTAAATCTACTGCAGCAAAAGTTCTTCTTAGAACTCATATTAGAAATGGCTATAAGATTGTTTGTGTTGACCCTGAAGGTGAACTTGAAGAAATGACTTATTCCTTGGGAGGAGATTTCTTAGACCTTGGTAAGGGTGGAGAATTTGGGATGGTTAATCCCTTAGAAATCGTAATTGATGCTGATGAAGAAGAAATAGCTCAAGGTTTAGGATATACTGTTTTAACTAGAACTTTACAGCAAGTTAAAGCTTTTATGAAATATTACTCACCAAGTATTGAAGAAGATGTTTTGACAATGTTTAGTGAAGTATTACAAGACACTTATAAAAGATATAAAATAGATTATGATACAGATTTTACTAAACTTACAAGTGCTGATTTTCCTACATTTGATGATGTATATGCAACAATTAAAGGTCGTCTTTTATCGATGACTGATGCTACTCATGAACGTGATGTAATGGAAAGATTAGAGCTTAAGATAAGACCTCTAGTTAAAGAACTTAGATATTATTTTACAGGACATACAACTCTAAAAATTGAAAGTGATTTTATAGTATTTAATATAAAAGAACTTATGAATAGTGATGAAAATATTAAAAACGCTTTATTCTTTAACGTATTAAAGTATGCATGGGGCTTATGTTTGGACAAAGATATCAATACCGTTATGATGGTTGATGAAGCTCATGTTTTACTTGCTGGTCATAATGAACTTGGTGCTGAGTTTTTAGCTCAAATTCAAAGACGTAGTAGAAAGTACAATACTGGTACTATCATTATTACGCAACAACCAACTGATTTTGCTGCTCCGAATATTATTACACATGGTAAAGCAATATTTGATAATGCTTCATACTATCTAGTAATGGGGCTTCGTAAGCAAGCTGTTGAAGATTTGGCTAAATTAATAGATTTAAATGAGGCTGAAAAAGAATCAATTAAATATTACAATCAAGGTGATGCATTATTTGTTTGTGGTAATAAAAGAATGCGTATTCAAGTTGTAATTACTCAAGAAGAATTAGATTCATTTGGTTCTGGTGGAGGATATTAGTTAAGGTGGTTTAATTGGATAGAAAAAGTGAAGTAAATAAAAGAGGAGTAAATAAAGAAAATAGGTTACTTTATGATCCTAATCAAAGAAAACAACAACGATTAGGTGCTTTTTCTATGGAAGAAAATATAGATGAAGAATTAGAAGAACAAGAAGATTTAAATGAAGAAAATACTACAAATGATGAATTGAATAATAATGAACAACAAAATGCAAATGAAGAAACAAAAAAAACAGCAGACAATCAACAAGAAGCAAACAATAACGAAAATCAAGGCAACAATTCCCAAAAAGCAGGTGGAGGAGTTGGAGATGCAGTCAAAAATACTGCAAAAGCTGCTGGAGATGCTGCTAAAGAAACTGCTAAAAAAGCGGCGAAAAAGGTTGCTGCTAAAGTAGCAGCGAAACTTGTGGCATTTATTGCTGCTAATCCTTGGGT
>CAZEMQ010000120.1:0-3081 GCA_964513435.1 uncultured Muribaculaceae bacterium | reverse complement strand
TGCAAGAAATGTAGATATCCACGATTATCACACCAAATTGACAGTAAACTTGAACCTTTGCGGCTCGAGTTTTAATATACATAAAAATATGGTAAAATATATACAAAATGTATTAGGAGGATTTATGAAAAAGAAAAAATTATTGTTAGATTGTGATGAAGTAATTTGTTTTTCAGGATATTTAGAGGCGGTTAATGACTTTTTGGGGACTAGTTATGTAATCGATGATTTTAGTGATTATTATATAGATGAAGCAGCAATACCTCCAGAAAAAATGCCAGATTTCAATAAGTTTATTAATGGCAGAAACCTGTATGAAAACGCTCATATTTTACCTGGAGCAATTGATGCTATAAAAATATTGAGTGAAGAATATGATATTTATATTTTATCATCTTGTGTTAATCCCTTAGATATTAATGGATCTGGTAGAATGTTTGTGGATAAGTATAATTTTTTAATTCAGAATTTGCCTTTTATTCAACCAGAAAATTTTATTTTTACCAGTGCCAAACACTTATTTAAAGCAAATGTTATGATTGATGATAGAATGTCTAACTTTGAAGGGAATGAAGTTGATGTTAAGATATTGTTTCCATCATATCATAATAAAGATGTAGATGATGAAGAACTTAAGAGCAAAGGAGTTATTAGAGCAGGATATGATTGGAGAAGTGGTTGGAATGAAGTTTTACAGATACTTTTAAAAAGAGAAGATGAACTAACAAGAAAAGTGTGATTTTATGCAAGAATATATTAATCTATTTATAGATGAAGAATATCCAGGGTTTATAGATAAGTATTTAAAAACAAAAACATTAAACCGGCTTAGATATATTACACAGTTTTGTGGTTGTGATTATACAAATCTCTATAGTCCGTTATTTTTATATACTCGATTTGATCATAGTTTAGTTGTTGCTCATATGGCTTGGCATTTTACTCATGATAAGATTACTACAATCGCAGCTTTAGTTCATGATGTTGGTACACCTTGTTTTGCTCATTCGATTGATTATGTATTTGAAGATTATCTAAATCAAGAAAGTTCGGAGAAAAAAGTAATAGATGTTTTGGCAGAAGATGAAGAAATGCTTAAGTTTTTAGAAGAAGATGGTATTTCATTACGTGATTTAGATGATTTAAGCAAATATCCAATACTTGAAAATAGATCGCCGAAGTTATGTTGTGATCGCTTAGATGGAGTACTTCATACTTGTTATATTTGGTTACATACTCATAAATTATCAGAAATAAAAAGAATATATGATGATTTAATAGTTTTAACTAATGAAGATGGTAATCTTGAGATAGGTTTTAAAGATATAGAAATTGCTTTAGAGTTTGTAGATATGATTTTGGTATATGCTAAAGAATTACAAGGTAATACTGATAAATATGTAATGAAATTTGTTAGTGAAATAGTAAAAATAGCTATGGTAAAGAGTCTTATAACTTTGGATGATTTATATAATAAAAAGGAAAGTGAAATAGTTAATATTTTTGAAGATAATTTTATTAGTTGGAAAAAGTTTAATGAAGCAAAAAAATTAATTAAGACAAATGGTACCCCAGATGGTTTTTATATTTCTTTTGAAACAAAGAAGCGTAATGTAATTCCTTTAGTAAAATTTAAAGGCAGTAATAAAAGAATAAATGAGATATCAAGTGTTGCAAAAGGCAAATATGAAGATTTTTTTAATTATCATGATACTACTTATGCATATGTGGAAGAGATTAAAGAATTGACTTTTTAGCAAAACTATTTTATTATTTAAGTGGAGGTAACTTATGAAAAAAAAGCAAAAAGTAGAATTAATTATCGCAGCTTTTTTGATTATATGTGGTAGTTTAGTTCTTATTTTCCCATTATTTCAATTTGTCAAAGTAAAATTAATATTTATCAGTGTTTTAGTTGTTTACGGATTTCTTAATTTAATCAAGTTTATTTTAGTTCGAGACACTAAAGATTTTGAGGGACTTTTTACATCTTTAGCAAGTGTCATTGCTTTGATTGTTGTATATTTTTTAGATGTTGACAACGTTCCTTGGTATTTGGCATTATCGCTATTTATTTGGATTATATTTATGTCACTTATTAAACTAAAAAAAGCCGATTATTACAATGATAGAAAGAATAAAGTATGGATATTAGAAATAGTAACATTAATATTATTTATACTTAGTGGATTGTTAACAACGATTAATTTATATTATGAAAATGATATTCAAGTATTAGTTTTAGGTTATTTTTATTTAATACATGGAATATTAGAATTGGTAGATCCACTAACGATTTATTTAACAGGGAAGAAATAATCTTCTTTTTTTTGTGATATTTTTTCTTCTTCAATAATATAATTTGTTAGAAAGAGAGGATATTATAATGGAAATTCTAAAGGTTTCATCAAAATCTAATCCAAGTAAAGTTGCAGGAGCTATTGCCAATATTTATCGGGAGAAAAAAATTGTTGAAATTCAGACTGTTGGGGCTGGTTCTTTGAACCAAGCGATTAAGGCAATAGCAATATGTCGTGGTTTTGTTGCTCCGACGGGGGATAATCTAGTAGTAATTCCAGCCTTTAATGATATCATTATTAACGGAGAACAAAAGACTGCCATCAAATTAATTATTGAAAATAAGTAAAAATGCAATCATAAGTATTGCGTTTTTTTATTGATAGTAGTATAATTAAATAGTAATCATTACTAATTAGGAGGTGTGATTTGCGAAAGTCAAAACAAAGAGAAATTATTTTAGATATTATCAATAATAGTAGTGAACATCCTAGTGCATATGTGATTTATGAAAAGGCAAGAGAAACATTACCTAATATAAGTTTAGGAACTGTATATCGAAATTTAAAAGCCTTAGAATCTACCAACGAAATAAATGTTGTATTCGATGGCTTAGATAAGTTGCGATATGATAAAAAAGAAAATCATCATCACTTTATTTGTACTAAATGTCGCAGAATAATTGATGTTTATGACTTGCGTTTAAATATTCCCAAAAAATATAACCAAAATACAGTAATGGATTATAAATTAGTTTTAGAGGGCATTTGTGAAAAATGTCAA
>CAZEMQ010000119.1:0-3127 GCA_964513435.1 uncultured Muribaculaceae bacterium | reverse complement strand
ATTTTAGTATAGAAGAATTTAGTGTAGAAAATGTAAAAGGAAAATTGCATATGAATAAGAAGCTGGAGTTAGAAGGTATTTTTAAAACGTATGAAAAAAATCGAAAGGAAATAAATGTTTTAAACGACTTAAGTGTAACTTTTGAGACTGGTAAAATGTATGTTATTATGGGGTCTAGTGGTAGTGGAAAGACTACTTTATTTAATATTATTGGTTTGCTAGATTCTGATTATAAAGGTAGTTATAAACTTTTTAATAACAATATTACTAATTATAGTGATAAAAAAATATCTAATTTACGAATGAGTAATATTGGTTTTGTGTTTCAAGAATTTTTGTTAGACCCCAATCTAAAAGCATATGAAAATGTAATGATGCCTTTATACATTAATAAAGATGTAGCTGTATCTGAAAGAAAAACCAAGGTTTTTGAAATGCTAAAAAAGTTAAGTTTAGAAGATAGATTTGAACATTTTCCTAATGAATTATCTGGTGGAGAACAACAACGTGTTGCAATAGCTAGAGCTTTAATAAATAATCCTACTTTAATTTTAGCTGATGAACCAACTGGTAATTTGGATGAAAAAAATCAAAGTGATATATTTGAATTGTTGAAAAAACTTAGTAGAGAAGATAAATGTGTTATAGTCGTTAGTCATACAAGTGAAATAAAAAAATATGCTGATGTAATTTATAAATTGGAAGATGGAAAATTAAAGGTGGAAGAATAATGCGGATTAGGGATTTTTGGGATATTATATTTCGACGATTAAAAAGAAATCGATATAATACTAATTATATTATTACTTCTGCTTTTTTATTTATTTTTATTTTGTTGATTTTATTCTTTAAATCTAATTTTGTTAATTATATAACAACTACAATTACTGAAAATATTTCTGCAAGAACAATAAGTGTTTTTAATAATTCACAAAGCATGGATGATATGTATGAAAAGATAAGTGCAATATCCCATGTAGAGTATGTATATAGTTCTAAATATGATTCTATTAGCGTTAATAGTAGTTTTGCTAATGATGATTTTGATGGAGTTATAAGTTTAAAAATTGGAAATGAATATACTTTGCCTACCAATATTTATGGAGAAAGCATAAATTTAAATGATACTGGAGTAGCTGTGTGTCCAATTAATTTTTATCCTTCTAGTGAAGCTTCAGATTTAATTGTTGATAATTCTTTGTTAATTGATGGTAGAGATCTTTTAAATACAACATTTGAAGTAAGTTATTATTCATATAAATTGGAAGGTGAGAATATCGTTGTAGATGAAGTATATACAAAAACATTTGAAATAATTGGATTATATGATAGTAGTGAAATAGCTACTACTAATGAAGTTTGTTATGTTTCTCAAAATGATATGACTGAAATAGCAGATACAAAATTATCAGTTAATGGAGATATTAAATATAGTTATTTTGCTATAGTTGATAAAACATCAAATGTAGATATAGTAATTGAAGAATTAAATAATTTAGGATATTCATCAGAAATAGCTATGTATGTAGATACAGATGTGTTTAATACTATTATTTTAGTTTGTAATGTTTTAATTGTAATAATGGGTATAGCAGTTATTGTTATTTTGGCATCTTATATTAAGAAAAAAAGTATTCAAGATACTAGAAATATTGGAGTTTTAAGAAGTATAGGATATAGTAATAAAACCATATTATTTATTCATATTGGAGAAATATTTATATTAAATGTAATTTCCTTAATGTTTAGTGTAATTATATTTTATATAATATATTTTATGATATTACAATTTGTAGTAAAACCATATTTAAATATAATATTTAATATAAAAGTATTTAATGAAAATATTTTATTAGTGATTGTGTGTGTAGCAATAATTTCTATAGTTTTAGGATTTATTTGTACGCTTTTATTGTTGCGTCGTAATATAGTAAAGATAATAAGGAGTGAATAAAAAATGATTATCAAAAGTTTTTTTAGAAAAAAGATAACAAAAATTTATTTAATTATTGCCCTAATAATTATAACTGCAATTTTCTTGTTATTTAGTTTTATTGATTATTATTCTAAGTTAGAAAGTGATATTTATGGTAAATATGCAACATTTGTAATTGAAAGCGATAATGATTCACTTGATTTATTGAAAAAAATAAAAGGGATAGATAGTATAGAGAGAGTTTTGACTTTTTATCCCGATAGTTCGTATGATGTATTAATTAATGTAACTAATGATTATGAAATGGTTGAAGGTGCAATAGTCTCTGAACTGGAGAGCGGTAATAAAATATCATGGACTAGTCTTTCATATGGAGCAATTAATAATAAGATAGTGGTTGTAGCTGATGAAAGTTTAAATGGTAACGAATTAAGAATTGGGTTAATGGAAATAGACTATAATAGCTATATAAATAATGAAGATATTATTAATAATACAATCGGGGCTTTAATAGGTTTTTATAACGAGGATGAGAGTATCGAATTTGAGGTTAAAGAATTATATATGAGTAAGTATCCTGAACTAAGTATTTCAAAGGAATTATTTGATGAGCTATTAGCTCAGGAAGAAAAGTACACTTACCGAGCAAACGTAGTAGATTATTATGAAATAAGAGCTCAAAAAGATGAATTAATAGAAACTGGTAAATTAGAAAATCAAACAGTAGTTTTGGATGTCACTTTTTACAATAATGCTCATAATACGGTAAGTCAGTTAAGTGAAGTAACTAACATATTAACAATTGTTTCATATATATGCATACTTATATTTTTGTTATTTATATTGATAACTAATAAAAATCAAATATTTGATATAAAGAATAATGTTAATTTGGAAAGGAAAATAGGTTATAGTAAATTAGCAATTAGATTTAATGTTTTCAAAAGATTGTTTTTACTTTATACATTAGCTTTTGTAATGTCCTTAGTCTTGTTATTGATTATATTTTTGTTAGTTAATTTAGTATTTGATGTAGAACTTTGGTATTGTGATGTAACTATAATAATTGTTTCCTATCTTGTAATTATTGCAATATGTTTTGGACAAAGTGTTTTAATGAAAAGAGATATTAATATTTGATATGTATAAATTAAATAAAATAACAATAATATTAGTATGAAATATCATTGG
>CAZEMQ010000118.1:0-3149 GCA_964513435.1 uncultured Muribaculaceae bacterium | reverse complement strand
AGTGATAGTCAACTTGAAGGAGCATTAGATCCTTTTGGTGATATAAATAGGGATTATATCAAAAAAGTAATGATTTTGATTATGTTTAGTAATGCTTATTTAATAAATTTATATGACATTAAAAGAGATGTTGAACCAGAATATTCTAAATCTATTGTAGATGGATTAGAATCACTTACAAGTAAGGAAGTACTAATGCATTTTTTTGATAGCCCTATGGATTTTGCAAATATATTTAATGATAGTTATGAATATCTTTACAATACTTATATTTTTAAATATTTTTGTTGGGATAATCTTATTAAAAGTGGTAAAAAAGAGATTTTGTATCGCATTAATCCTTTTGCAGTATTTGAAGTGGAAGACAATGATTTAGGAGATGGTTTTATCCAAACGGAAAGAACTATTCAACTGTTAGATGATTTATACGTTAAAGCATTAGTATCGGTAGATAACAATGCTACTGATGAAGAACACTCAATGAGAGTTATTAACCAATTTAAAAAGTTATTACTTGAATATTTTGCAAATAATGAAAAAGGATTATATGATTTTTGTACAGTTTTATTAGGCAATGTTTATGAAAATCTATATGTTGCTGGTTTACCTAAAGAAAGTTCCGCTTTAATTTTAGTTCTTGAAAGTAGTAGTGTTCCTTCGTTAGTTGAAAAGTTTTTACAAAATGATTTTTTTGCTAAAACTATCCTTGATCAATTCTTTAATTATAACGATTTTTTAGAAAAAGGGGATTTAATTAAAAATCGTCAGGAGTTTATCGAGTGTGGTAATAAAGATCTTTTGGCAAAATTTAATCCTTACTATAATTATGATGAGCAAGTTTTAAAAAGACAAACAAATAATGATTCCTAAGTTTAATCGGAATCATTATTTATTAATACAGCATGTAATACATAACGATTGGAATCATCAGCACAAGTTGATAGGGTAATTATTTTATCATCACCACTAAGTTCAATTCCAAAGTCATAAATGCTTCGATCTTTTAAAATAGTGTAAAATTCTAATCGATCATCATCATTAGAAAATAAAACTCGCATATAATCGGTTGTGACCGATATTTTATAAACTGAAAAAACTTGATATTCTAAAGTTTCATAAAGTGTTTCAAGTGTTAATATATGATTATCTGTATTGCTGTACCAACTATAACGTAAAGTATTTTGAAGAGTTCCAAACATAATTCCACTATAATAGCGATTATGAGCATAAATTATAATATTATCACTTAAAATATTGGTGTTATTACGATAATCCATAAATACCCAACCATTATTATCGTTTTCCATGTAAAAATTATGGCTTAAGTAATATTCATTGTTAGCTGATTGAACAACTGGATAATCGATATTGGTTCCATTTACAGTAAGCCAACCAACAGTTTCTGGATTTTCTTGGATAAGACTAGCAATCTCTTTATTGACAACTAATTTATCATTTTCGTCTTTACCTTCATTCATGTCTTCCAATATTTTTTCAGAATCAGTTATTTGGATTACCTGAGTTATTTTATCTTTTATTATCTCATCATTTTTCATTGAGGTATAATTATCATAAAATACATAACTAAAAGAAAAGAAAACAATCAATAAGATGATATAACTGCAAGTTTTTAAAATGTTGATGTTAGTTTGTTTCAATAGGTTGTCTTTCAAATATTCATTACTATATGCTAAGCGAAAAATAATTTTATATTTTTTACTCTTCTTCTTGTTAAATTTTCGTAAATATTCAATTGTATTACTATCGTTTATATTATCATGGATAACAATTTTAATTGTCTTTTTGCTTCTTTTTTTCAATGCATTTATCAAAAATTCTAAATCATTTTTATTAACTGCATTGACATCAATTGTTTTTAAATACTTATTAATCTTACAAAACGCTATAAAATCTTCTTCATCTTGTTTTGTCATTGGAAAATCGATTTTTAATGTCATTTTGTAAAATAATGAGGAAAATTGACTTAGATTATTTTCCATCATAAAATTAGATAAAAATAATATTTCGTTGCGAGACTCAACTAATATTTCATATTTATCTAAATATTCAAGCATAAATGGCTGTAAAGTATAACAGTTGACATTTTTAATATAAGATTTCATGATAGCTTCACAGATTGAAAAAGTTAAAGGTGCATCTTCTTTGAATATAATTGTAGTTAGTTGTTTGTTATTTCGAAATATTTCTAAAAACAAAACTGCAAAGTAATTTTTTTCAAATACTATTGTATCAATATTATATGTCTTAGTTATTTCACTCAAAAATGGAGTAACAATCTTAGTATTGTTATTTATATATTCTTCAGAAAAAACTAATTCATCACAACTAATTACATTAGTATTTAAAATATTTTTGTATTCTGCAGATAATTTAACTTTTTCTTTAATAATTAGTGAATTATCCTTAATTTTTATTAATACCTTTTTCATATTTCACCTATGTTTACCTTACTATGATAACACAAATTTACACATTTTAATATATTTTTTGAAAAAATATGTTGTTTTTTGTATTTTTATGATATAATTTAGACATAATATAGATAGGAGAGATGTGTGTGAAAAAATTATTGAGTATTTTAGTTATAGGAGCAGTAGCTTTAGCTTTGCCAATAAGTGCTAGTGCTTTGACAATATCAGGTAAATGTGAAAAAGAAGAAACTTGTGGTACTACTTGTACATCAGTCTGTACAGTTACAGTAAGTAATAATACTTATGAGCTTGGGGCCTTTTCGGGTACATGGTCGTTTTCACCAGCAGAAAATGCTTCAATAGTAGAGGTTAGAGCTGGTGATGGTTGGACACTTGTGTCTGACCCAACAAGTACTGCGGTTTCTCTTGAAGCTACTGGTAGTGTACCTGTTACGGCAAGTTCTTTCATATTATTTACCGTAGAACTTGAAGTTGAGGCGGGGATCGAAGGTTGTGAGTTTTCTTTGACCGGTGCGAGTTTTGATCGAGCTACTCCTGATAATACTGATATAACAGTAACAGTTGAAACAGTAACTTCAGTAAGTACTGGAGATACATTACCTATAGTGATACTTGCTTGTGGTATTGGTGCTGGTGTTGTTATATATGTAGTTACTAAAAAAGGCAAAAAGATATATAAAATTTAAAAGAAAACAA
>CAZEMQ010000117.1:0-3154 GCA_964513435.1 uncultured Muribaculaceae bacterium | reverse complement strand
GTTTATGTAGAAAATTTAGTTATGTAGAAAGCTAATGGAAAAAGCCTTAAAAATAAGACTTTATCATTAAAAACTTTCTACATAATTTTTATTATTTCATATTATTTTTTAACCAATTATCCAAATCGTTCTTTTTATTGTTACTATATTTATTTTTGGTTTTAATTGATTCCGAATTTTTAAGAATTTCTTCTTGTTGTTTCTTAGAATCAGGAGTGGCATATATTTCTGTTGAGGAAACTGTACTATGTCCTAAAAACTCCTTAATGTATAAAAGTGGTGTTCCATTATTATAAAGATGTGTCGCTTTAGTATGACGCAAAGAATGAGGAGAATAACTACCATTAAAATAATTTGGATACTTTATTTTTAAATTATTAACTAAATTAGTTATTATTTTATTAATACTATTTCTATAATATTTTTTCTTTTGTGTTGAATAAAATAAATAGTCTTCTCCATAGTTTATATAAGCTTCTTTTAAATATTTGTTTATAAGTTTAACTAATTCTTCACTAATAGGAACAACTCTAGTTTTATTCCCTTTACCATATAAAATAATACTTGCATTATCAGATAAATTCAAGTCATTTAATTTAATATTTATAAATTCTGATACTCTAGCAGCAGTTTCATAAAGCACACAAATCATAGCTAGTTTTTTTAAATCCTTAGAGTTATTTAAATAATTTATCATTATTCTAATCTCATCTTCTGAAAAATATGTTATCATCTTATTAGGAACCTTTTTATTTTTAATACTAAGTATTAAAGAACATGTATCAAATAAATCAGGTTCGTTTGATTGGACATACTTGTAAAATGACTTTATACAAGCAAGTCTTTGGTTCCGTGTTTGTACAGAAACATTTTTATTTGTTTCTAACCAATCTAGGAATTGGATAATTACTTCTTTTGTAATTGTTTCAATTTCTATTTTATTTGACTTAATATTTTTCTCTTCATCCATGAATTCTAAGAGTAAATAAAATGTTGTTGAATAAGATGCTTTAGTATTCATAGAATAATTACACTCTCTAATAATGTAAGTAGTGAGAAAATCTTGAACTAATTTACTAAATCTATTGGTCATCTAAATCAACCCCTTCATATAAATTTTTAGAAAAAGCATCATTAATTTCAATAATTTTCTTTTTATTATAGTCAGTAAAATGAAGATAATATTCCGTTTCAACAATAGTTTTATGTCCCATATACTTATAAAGATAAACAATAACAACATTTTCATCGTATCCTTTTTCTAACATTTGATTTAATGCTTTATTACAAAAACAATGACGAAGATCATGAACATGGCTGTGATTATTTAATTGTGATAGATCTAATATTTTCTTATAAAATTTTCTCAAGAATTTACTATCAATTATTTTGTTTTTGCTATTTCTAAACAATAATCCTTCTGTAATATTAAATAATTTAATATACTCTTCTAAGCATATTTTCATAGAATTAGAAAATACAACTAATCTCGAAGTATGCCTTTTAGAATCTATGATATTAATAGTATTGTCATTAAAATTAATATTTTCTATAGTTATCTTAACTACTTCCGAAACCCTTAATCCACAAGCATATAGTAATCTGAATATAATACAATAGGAATAATATAATCGATAATATTTTTTGCCTTTATATTGGTTTTTATATTTATCCATAGTTCTAAACAATAGAATTATTTCATCATCACTAAATATAACGGGCCTATAATTATTTATAATATTAAATTTCTTATTTTCATAATAGATATTTTTATATCCATTAGAAATTAAAAATTTACAAAAGTCTTTAGTAACTCCATATTGTCTAGCATAATTTTCTCCATGCATATTATTTCTTTCAATTAATTTATAAAAAGTTGCTTTTGTTATTTTCTTAGATTTAATATTTAGATTATATAAAATATTATCTATATATTTTAAACGAAGTATCTCTTTTTCATATTTTAATCCTAAACTTCTCTTATATTTAATAAAATAGTTAAGTTCGTTTTTGAAAATACTTTTAAAATTATAACTATTTAACATAAGGAACCTCCAAAGCAAGTTCTTTAAGTTTAGATGTATCTATATCTAAATAAGCCATTGTTGTCTTAATGTCTTGATGGCCTAATATAGTTGAAATAGAATACAAAGAAGTATCTTCATTTAAAAGTGATGTACTGAAACTATGTCTTAAGCTATGAAAACCATGTTTTCTTCCGTTAATATTTATACCTGCTTTAATGAAATATTTTTTAACAATATAATTATGAGTTTTCAGTTCAACATGATGTCTATATGGTTTATCAAAAGTGATAAAAATATAATCTATGTTGGTATCAGTAGGTCTAGCATTTTTTAAATAGTCTAAAAGTGGATACTTTACTTTATCAATTAATGGTAAAGTTAATAGATTATTTGTTTTGTATTGAATAATTGAAATGGTATTATCATTAAAATTAATATTACTTAATTTTAAACCTACAACATCACTAATTCTTAACCCTAAATAACAAATGAAACTGATTATCAAACAATCTTCTTTACCTTGTTTTGTTCTAATATCGATAGCATTTAATAATTTAATTACTTCTTCCTTAGTATAATACGTCCTTATGTTAGTTTTGCGATGCCAGACTATCTTAGGTAAGAGCATATCACCTGATATCTTAGTTAAATTATTTTGATAAGTCCAATTTAGGAAATTTTTAATATCTAACTTATTTCTATCTTGATATGATAATCCCCAAGACAATTTAGAGCATTCATTAAAATAATCATAGATATTTTCTTTAGTAAATGTCTTGAATGTTTTATCAATAGAGAAAAGATAGTTTTCTAATAAATAGATGAATCTTATTTTTGGTAATATAGTATTATTTTTATTTCCCGTTGAAACTAAATAATCTTTATAAGACACAACAACCTTATTATCACTGAAATTATTTAATAATCTTCCTCCTTCCTTTAAAAATCGATTTACTCTTTTAAAAGAGTATTTTATTTGTATTGTACTCATATTCATCACACTCCTTACTTTTATGAATACAATACAATTTTATCAAAAAAATTATGTAGAAAGTTTTTAATGATAAAGTCTTATTTTTAAGGCTTTTTCCATTAGCTTTCTACATAACTAAATTTTCTACATAATT
>CAZEMQ010000116.1:0-3196 GCA_964513435.1 uncultured Muribaculaceae bacterium | reverse complement strand
TGTTTCTGCACTTACAGCTAACGGAAAACTCAAAATACCCAACAAACCAACTAACCCCAAAATTTTCTTTTTCACTTGTATTCTCCTTCCTATTGTCATGTTATCACATAATTTTTTTTATTTCAATAGACCAAAAAAAAAGAATGTAAAACGTTGTAAACATTCCTTTTAATAAGCATCAATATTTATTCTTACCTTATTCATTTTTTTAGCTAAAGCAAATGCTTGAATTACTGTTTTAAGAGCAGTAGCATTCTTACCATTTTTACCAATTATGTTTTTCATCTCTGATGCTGGAACAATTATTTCAATTATTTTGGTATCTTCATCAGACTCAAAGCAATCAACTTTAACTAATTCGGGCTCCTTAACTAAAGATTTTACCAAAAAATCTGTAAACTCAACAACATTCATTATTACTTCCCTAATTTACTTTCATTAAATTCTTTTAAAATACCTTCACGTTTTAAAAGTGATTTAACTGTATCTGTTGGTTGAGCCCCATTATTTAACCATTTTAATGCTAATTCTTTATTAATTTTTATTTCTGCTGGATTAGTAATTGGATTATAAGTACCAACAGTTTCAATAAAACGTCCATCTCTAGGACTTCTTGAATCAGCAGCAACTATTCTATAAAATGGTTTTTGTTTAGCACCCATTCTTTTAAGTCTTAATTTTACAGCCATATTCTCTCCTCCTTCATTAAGCTATAAATAATTTATCACAATTAACAAAGTAAGTCAACAAAAAATAGTTGACTTACTTTGTTTTTTTCCTTAAATCATTGATTAGAGTTATCATCTAAATAATTTTCATTTATATCATCTAATTCTATTTCATTATCATCAAACAATTCTACATAATCATCTTCATCATCTTCTACACTCACCTTAACTTTAGTGTCTCCGACAATTTCCACACCCAATTCTTTTTCAATATCCAATACAACTGTGTTAGATTCAATATTAACGGAAGATACCGTCGGTTGATGCAAACATCTAACAATTATCTCAGATGCATTTTTCAAATTATGTTCTTCTTTTAAAGGAATACTCATCACATCACTATAAGTGAAATTTTTTGTTGTTACAGCAGTATTTCTATCCTCATTATAAGAATACCAGACATTGACATCAAAAGAACCATTGATTAAAACTTTGCCATCATCTCCTTTGCTGCCACTAAATTTATGATTGATAACCCAACAACCTAAAACCGTATTTGGTATTTCCTCTGGTTCCAAAGAAAATTTATTACTGCTTGTCTTTTTAGCTTTACCAATAACTGCTTTGGTAACTATTTCTTTAAAACTAGCCATTTCTCACCTCTCCTAATTAAATATATGCAAACCCTAGACTTTTGTACACTAATCGTTTAATACTCAAAAAATTATAATCAATTATTGCCTTTAATAATTGAAAATGATAAAATTTAAATGGTACTACTAGTCCAAAAATAATTTATATTTTTATGACTATATATGCCCTCACCAAAATGAAAGGAATGATAATTATTATGAAAAACGATTGTTTATTTTGCAAAATTGCCAGAAAAGAGGAAGAAGCAAAAATATTGTATGAGGATGAATTTATAATGGTTATACTAGATGCTTATCCCGATACCGAAGGTCATGCTTTAGTAATTCCTAAAAAGCATTATGAAGATATATATAGTGTTGATGATGATACTTTATTAAAAATGATTTCGATTGCTAAAACATATGCTCAAAAAGAAATGAAGGCATTAGATAAAGATGCTCTAACATTTTTAATTAATTATGGTAAGGCTCAAGTAATTAAGCACTTACATTTACATCTATTACCAGATTATATGAATAAAAAAAATAATTTAACAAGAGAAGAAGTTTACGAAAAAATAATGAAGGAATAGTTATGAGTAGAAGAAGTAAAAGAAGATTAAAGAAAAAAGTAGTTCGTACCCTATTTGTATTAATAGTAATAGGTATTGGAAGTTTTTGGGGATATCAACAATTCTTTGGTGACAATCAAGAAAAAGCCGATGACAATCAGCTTATTAATGACAGTAATGACACTACCCAAGATTCGGAAGAAGATCAAGTTTATGAAATTAGCTTACTTGCTACTGGAGATGCTTTAATTCACAATGCTATTTATTGGGAATATGAAACTGAAGATGGCGGCTATAACTTTGATGGTGCACTAGATTATATTAGAGATATTGTATCTCAATATGATATAGCTTATTATAATCAAGAAACACCTTTTGCTGGTGGAACTCCAAGTGGATACCCGAGATTTTCTACTCCATCCGAGTTTGGAGATGCAATGATTAAAGCTGGATTTAATATGGTTTCTCTTGCTACTAACCATACATATGATAAAGGAGAAGAAGGCGTATTAAATTTTTATAACTACTATAAAGATAAAGAAGGCATTGTCTATAATGGAATTGCTGATAGTGAAGAATCTCGAACAAATTATGTAATTGGAGAAAAAAATAATATAACCTATTCTATGTTATCATATACAACTTCTACTAATGGGCTTACAGTTCCAAGTGATAAAAGTTACTTAGTTAACACTTATGATGAAGAAAAAGTTAAAGCTGATATCGAAGCTCTTCGAGATCAAGTAGATGTTTTGATAGTTGCTATGCACTGGGGAGTAGAATATTCTGCTACTCCAAATAGCGAACAATTAGAAATTGCTGAGTATCTTGCTGATTTGGGAGTTGACATTATTATTGGTTGTCATCCGCATGTTCTTCAACCAATAACATGGATTGATGATACTTTAGTAATGTATTCTCTAGGTAATTTTATTTCCAATCAATATGGAACAGACGATTATAATAAACTAGTAGGTTTTATGGCAACTTTGGATATTACTAAAACTGTTACTCCGGATGGAGATGTATCTATCGAAATAAGTAATGTCGGTGGTGAATTAATTTTTACCAAATATAATGGAGATCCAATTTCTACTTCAAATCATGATGGACACGTTGTAATACCATTTAGTATTATGACTGATGATACTTACTTAACCGACTATGAAAGAATATATGAAAAATATTGTGGAATTTTAGAAGGTATGGGACTAGACTTAAATATAACTCCATTGCCAACAACTTAAAACATCAAAAAGGACGCAGATACGTCCTTCTTCTTTTGTTATTCTATCTATAATAATAGCATAAACACCATTACAAA
>CAZEMQ010000115.1:0-3204 GCA_964513435.1 uncultured Muribaculaceae bacterium | reverse complement strand
GTTAGAGTTCGAATAAGACTTGAAAATAATGATGATATGTGATAACATATGACTTGTAAATCGATGAAAGAAGACACGATTTTTAAATGATTCTTACTAGAGAGTTAGTGGTTGGTGGAAACTAACAGATAGTTTAAAGGTTACTACTTCTCAAGAGGGTTAATAAACTCCGGAGAAATCCGTTATCAATAATTAAGTAAATAAAGGGATGGTACCGTCGTAAGACTCCTTAGTATCATCTCTTTTTTTGAAAGGACATGGTTTTATGAAAGAAAAAGATTTTAAAGAGGAAGAATTACGTAATAGGTTAGTTGATATTCATATGAAACTTGCTTCACTTGAACAAAAGGAAGGTGATCCCTTATATGAAAAACTAATGGAAGAAGCACGTGCTGAACTTACTGAGGTTCGGCATGAATTGACTAGATACAAAAGGGAAAAATTAGAAGAACAGAAGGGAATGAAAAGATGATAAATATTAAAGAAGATGAAAAATTAAGTGTACTTAATCATAGTTGTGCACATTTGCTGGCTCAAGCAGTAAAACATTTATATCCTCAAGCTAAATTTTGGGTAGGACCAGTAATTGAAGAAGGTTTTTATTATGATATCGATTTGGGTGATGATGTAATAAAAGAAGAAGACTTGCCAGCGATTGAAAAGGAAATGAAGAAGATTTCAAAGGACGGCAAAAGAATAATTAGACATGAAATAACTCGAGAAGAAGCACTTGAAAAGTTTAGTGATGATTCATATAAAGTGGATTTAATCAATAATATGAGTGATGATACTTTGATTACTTGCTATTCTCAAGGTGATTTTACTGACTTATGTCGTGGACCTCATGTCGATACAGTAAAAGAGATTAAACATTTTAAACTTTTAAAGGTAAGTGGAGCATATTGGAAAGGTGATGCAAATAACAAGATGCTTCAAAGAATTTATGGAATTTGTTTTGAAACTGCAGAAGATTTAAATGAACATTTAAACTTTTTAGAAGAAGCCAAAAAAAGAGACCATAAAAAACTTGGTCGTGAGTTAGATTTGTTTATGATTAGTGAGTATGGTCCTGGCTTTCCATTTTTCTTACATAATGGTATGATTATTAGAAATGAACTTGAAAACTTCTGGTATAAAGAACACACTAAAGAGGGATACGAATTTATTAAAACACCAATAATGCTTAATAAAGACTTGTGGGAATTATCAGGTCATTGGTTTAATTATCGTGAAAATATGTATACAAGTGAAATCGATGATAAAGTATTTGCTATAAAACCGATGAATTGTCCTGGAGGTATGCTTGTTTATAAAAATAGCTTGCATTCTTATAAAGATTTGCCCCTTCGAGTTGGTGAGCTTGGACAAGTCCATAGACATGAGGCAAGTGGAGCATTAAATGGTTTGTTTAGGGTTAGAACATTTACGCAAGATGATGCTCATTTATTTATGAGAGAAGACCAAATTGAAGAAGAAGTAATAAGACTTATCAACTTTATTGATAGAATCTATTCGCTATTTGATTTAACCTATACTATAGAACTATCCACTAGACCAGAAAAATATATCGGAGAAATTTCCGTTTGGGATGCATCGGAAAAGGCTTTGCAAGATGCTTGTGAAAAATCGGGGCATAGTTGCAAAATCAATCCTGGTGATGGAGCGTTTTATGGACCAAAACTAGATTTCCATATTAGAGATTCATTAGGTCGAGTATGGCAATGTGGAACAATCCAATTAGATATGAATTTGCCAGAAAGATTTGATTTAACTTATGTCGATGCTGATGGAAGTAAAAAAAGACCAGTGATGCTTCATAGAGTTATTTATGGTTCTATTGAAAGATTTATGGGTATTTTAATAGAACATTATGCTGGTGCTTTTCCACTTTGGTTATCTCCAGTACAAGTAAACATTATTCCTGTAAGTAATGAACATCATTTAGAATATGCTAAAGACTTAGCAAAAAAATTAGATAATGCAGGTATTAGAGTAAAAATAGATGATCGAGATGAAAAAATGGGGTACAAGATGCGGGAAAGTCAAACTAAGAAAATTCCTTTAACTTTAGTTTTAGGGGATAAAGAAGTAGAAAATGATAGTGTGAGCTATCGTAAATTCGGTACTCAACAAACAACCACAATTTCCAGTGAAGAATTTATAAATTTAGTAACTGAATGTATTTTAGACAAAAAATATAATATAATTATAAATGGAAATTAAAATGTAATTGGTGGTGATATATATAATGGAAATTAATGTTAATGAATTATTAAAAAAGGAAATAGCAACAGAAGAAACGGGAAACATCGTTCCAATTGATAGTCTTATTGATGAGGTTATGAATGATTTTGAGTTTCAAGTAAAATCAAAAGGAAAAGAATATTACGAAAAAGGAAACATTAAATCTGTTGCTAAATCCAACAATACTTTTTATGCTAAAGTTGCAGGGGCAAGGACTTATAACATTACAATTGATATTGATTTAGAAAATGAATATATTGATTACGATTGCGATTGTCCTTATGAGTTTCCTTGTAAACATATATTTGCTGTACTGTTGGCTATTAAAAACAAAGAATATGATAATGTTGAATTAAAGCCTTTTATTAGTAAAAAAACTAAAACTTATGAAGAAATTGTAAGGGCTATACCTGCTGATGAATTAAAAGCATATATCTTATCTCCAGAAGGAAAAGATTATGTTTGTTTTGAAGAAGGGCATTTTGAAAATCACTTTGCTAATTATTTACCTAGTCAGCCATACAGTTACTATTACAATAATTTGTACAATAGAATTGTGTTAGATGGCTATAATAATAGTTTATTAGGTCAGTATATGGAAATTGCAAAGACACTATTAAATAACAAAAATTATAACGAATCATTTTATATTTTAAAATCAATAATAGAAGCAACAAATGATACTAAAGTTATTGATAAATGGCAAGAATTAATTAATCTATTTCCACTTATTGCCATGAGTTTAAGAATAGTTTATCGTAAATGTGATGATGGAACTAAAGAGGAATTTAATATTTGGAAAGATGATTTAACTAAAAATAATTATTATAATAGTATTTATCTTGAAGATATTATACTGGGAATAAAATAATGGAAATTAGGGAAAAACATCATTTGCAATAAACGCATATGATTATTAAACAAGAAAAATATGAAATTGTATAATGAAAAATTAGAAAA
>CAZEMQ010000114.1:0-3243 GCA_964513435.1 uncultured Muribaculaceae bacterium | reverse complement strand
TCTTTTAAATTATATCACTTATTTTGAACTTCTTCAATAAATGATTCATTAAAATATTAGGTTAGACATCTTTTATATAATATATTATTTAAATGTTATGTATCTTTTTATTCTTTTTACTATATGTATAAGCTCCCAAACCTAAAGAACCAAGAGTAATTAGTGTTAAAATAGGTAGTACTGCTCCAGTTTCAGGATTAGTAACTTTTTCAAATGTTGCAGTTATTACAATATCGCTATTAGGCATTACGAATGAATAGCTACTATCATATTCAATTTCATTTCCATCAGCATCTGTTATAACTAAGGTTTTAATCATGTAACCTTCTTCTGGGACAATTTGCATAATTTTTTGTTCTTTATATGAACCAGTTTTATCTACTTCAATTAAGCCAAATCCATCAGTTTCAACTGTAATATCATATATAATTCCTAATCGTACGATGTAAGCACAATCATTTGTGGCAGAATATGTTTGGGTGATAGATGTTGCATGTAATTCAAGTGCTGAAGAACAATAATCAGTATAATTTGCAAAAAGAATTTCTTCCCCATCGACATACATATCTGAAAGATAATATTCACTGCTTAAAGTTAATGCATCTCCCACTATATCATTAAGGTCATAGCTACTTAATACCGTACCGCTCGTATTATATTTATTTAAATAGTATTTGCTGTTATCCTTTGATATGTATATTAAGTAAACTTTATTGTTATAAATACTTCCTACGTAATTATAATGAGTAGATGAATTTATAATTATATTAGCATCACCATTGCTATCAAATAAGATTACATCATAAGAATAGTATCTCCCAGCTATAACTAAAGCCATACCATCGTTGATATCTAAAAAATCGAAATAATCATATTCATTCAATAAGTAGGTATATATAGTTTCGTAAGTAGATACATCATAATTTTCAACCAAATTAAGATTGCTATTTAATATTAAATAATCCTCATGATTATTTAAAATAATGTAATAACCGTTTTCATAAGTTGCCTTAGAATGGGCAGCGATATAATTATAATTTAAAGCTATACTTTTATTTATTGTCTCAGGAGTGGTTAAATTATCAGTATATATGCTAATATTATATACGTCTCCCAGTTCATATTCAAAGCATAACATCCCACCATTGACACTAAGAGCAATATCTCTACAAGAAATATCTTCCACCGCTTCAAAATTAATGTTATACATTTGTAAACTGTTCCAAACCAAATCATAAAACAAGTAATTACCTGCATCGGTTTTGGTTAACTCATAAAAAGCTCTTTCTTTATAACCGGTACTAATATAATCAATATACTCGATATTCTCTGCCTTAACATTTGTCGTTATAAAAAGAAAACTTAGAAAAAGAAATATAATTTTTTTCATGCCTAACACCTATCCTAAAAATAGGATAACATAAAATGTCTACAATATGCAATCAAAAGGGCTGGTTTTCACTCCACTTTACATGTAAACAATTAATCTTTTTGACAAGAAGTAATGAAAGACTCAAATATTTTATAAGAGTATGCATCTTTTAAATCTTCTGGATGCCACTGAATGCCCACAATAAATTTTTTCTTTGGAATATGAATAGCTTCAATAATGCCGTCAGGACTTAAAGCATCAACAATAAAATAATCTTCTTTTAACACTTTAAAATGATGTCTACTATTAACTTTTATCTTTTTTTGTCCTATTATATTTTCTAAAAATGGATTTATAATATCGACGTCGTGTACATATTCAGATAAATTATGATGATTGTCCTCTTCTATAGGTATTGTTTTATCACTTTCCTCGCTTCCAACAAAATTATTGATATTTGCTATAGCTTGCATACCAGCACATATACCTAAAAGGGGAACATCGTTTTTGATAGCGTGTTTTATTATTACCTCATCAGTTGCATGCCAAGAGACTCCTCCAGGGATAATGAATCCTGAACAAATATTGAGAAAATTATCAATATTCGCCGAATATTGAGGTAAGATAAGTAAAATTTGAACATCATAATCTTTTATTTTATCGATTATACTTCGATTTACTTTGATTGTTTTTCCATCTAATCTAGTACTAATACCAATAACCATTATAATTCCTCCATTCTAAATATTTCCAATTTATTATATGATTATTTTATAATAAATGTATCATAATAATATTGGGAGGTAAACAGTAAATGAGTAAAGCAAGAAATTCTGCAAGAAATAGTGCTAGATGCCATTCTAAAGCATCTAATTCAAGTAGTGCTAGAAACAATTCTAAAGCACGCTGCAATGCTCGTAATGAATCATGTAATTAATCGATTCCATTTTCTTTATGAGCTCGAGGATGATGTTGATAATCTTCCTCGATTTTTTTATTGCTTAAATGAGAGTATATTTCAGTTGTAACTAAATTTTCATGACCTAGTAATTCTTGGATTACTCTTAAATCTGCACCATTATTAAGTAAGTGTGTAGCGAAAGAATGTCTTAAAGTATGAGGAGAAATATCTTTTTCAATACCCGATTCGCTAGCTAATTTTTTTAATATCTTAAAAAAGCCCTGACGACTCATCTTTGTCCCATTCTTGTTCAAAAATACATACTCACTATTTTTAGTCTTCAATATAAAGGGACGATATTCATTTATATATAATTTTAAATATTCTAAGGCTGTATTACCTAAAGGAATAATTCGGTCCTTTTTGCCCTTCCCTAATACTCTGATAACACATTCATTAAAATCTATTTGATTTAGATTTAAATTAATCAATTCACTTATTCTAGTACCTGTTGCAAATAAGACTTCTAACATTGCCTTATTACGATAATCAATTGGTTTTAAAAGCTTAATATCAAGTAATTTATCAATTTCTTCAATAGTTAAATAATTTGGCAAAGTTTTAGCACTCTTCGGGGTTCTTATACCACTACATGGATTTGCTGCTATAACTTCATTAAAAACCATATAATTATAAAATGAGTTAAAGACAGATAAATAATGAGCCTTAGTTTTTGGAGCAGCATCGAGATTTTGAATATAATCTCTAATTTCATTTGTTGTGAGCTTTATTATATCTTTATTTAGTGTTTCATTTAACATTTTTAAATTTTCTCCATAAGATTCAACCGTATTATCCGATACTCTTCTTTCATATTTTAAATATTCTAAATAAAATTTTATATTTTTATCCTCTATATTATCAATAACGTTCATGTCTACTCCTTATATCTATTATATCGCTTTTTTAA
>CAZEMQ010000113.1:0-3273 GCA_964513435.1 uncultured Muribaculaceae bacterium | reverse complement strand
CTTTGAGCATTGATACTTTGATTACTATCGCTTTGAGTTCTATCACTTTGAATTTCATCTAAAACGCTCACTAGATGTGCCATGTTATCTAGTAGTTCTTCCCCACCAAAATGTTTAATAATCCTTATCCATTCTTCAAACTCATGAATTTTATCAGCAATTTGTCTTTTAAGCTCAACCATCTGATAAACATTATCAAACATTTCTGGACTTTCTTCAAGTTGTTTTAAGTATTCTTGCAACCCTTCATATTGTTGAATTTCTTGAAAAATTCGTGGATTAATATAAACACCATATTTTCCAAAATCATCACGAACTATTACCAATACACCTGTTGAAACTAAATTTTTATACCGGTGAGCAAAAAATAATGAAACGGGAACAATATTACACAATACATCTATTTCACTATGCTTCACTCTCCATCTTTTATTTTTAGCTTTTGTTTTAGATTCATTACTATCACTATCAAAATTATCTTGCAAAAATTTGTGTATACTTATTGCATTATCCTCACAAAACTCAATTACTTCACCACTTATCATACTCTACTCCATTATCAATAAATTTCTTTCATATTATAATTAATTACTTAATAAATACTTTAATATGTCACTATAAACCATATTTTTATTTGTTTCAAACAATATTTTATGTAACATATTAGCATACTCCAAGTTACCAACGTTTTGATATCCTGCCTTATTTAAAATACCTATTAAATTATTTATACCCTTTTTTCCTCCGGTAAGTTCATCTAAAGCTCCAAATAAAATCATTATTGGCAAATTTTTATTAGTTCCTTGATAATTTTTTATAGCTTGAATATCTTTATTTAACAATAATACATTACCTATTGCCATATTAGTATAACCAAAATTGCATAAAACATCTGTTTTTGTTCTTTCTTTCTCAGTAGAATCTTTAACTAACTTTTCTAAAGTAATATTTCCCCATGCTCCTTGAAGCATATTAGTTACTCCGACTCCTTTTTGGAATTTTAAAATCATTCTTGTTGTAGTAATCCACATATTACAACTATTATCGTGTTTAAAAGGACTACAAAGTATTAATTTTTGAATTTTAAAATCATATTTTTGAATAAAACCTAAAGCTATTTCAGCACCAAGAGAATCACCAAGTAAGTAAACTGGCAATCCTGAGTATCTATTGCGTAAATAATCGTTTATTATATTTTGGTCTTCAATTAACTTTTGATAATCATCAATATGACCTAAAGGATAATTACCATTAACACTTTTGCCATGACCTCTAATATCACTTATAAAAACAGAAAAACCTGCAGTATTCAATTCATTGATTAATTCTATATATCTTCCTTTGTGTTCTTTTACCCCCGGTATTATTTGAACTACCGCTTTGGGATTCATCACTTCATATAATGAACATGATAAGTATAATAAATCACTAGATTTTAAACTAATTTCAACCATATATCCTCCTTTAATACCATAACTCATTTAACTTTAAACTCGTACTCTCCGGCAAGGGACTAGGTAACGCAAACATAACAAGAGTTGGTATTTTAAAACCAGTCCCAAAACAAAATGCTGTCCCCGGATTAAGAGATTTAATCTGTTCTAATGTCTCTTTAGCTACATTAGTACTCATACTTCTAACTATTTCTAAATCCACTGGATGAAATACTTTAAAGACTATATAATTAGCACATTGAGATAAAGCTGTTGTTGATAATTCACTAGGTCTTTGGGTTATAAATGTCATAAGTGTTCCATACTTTCGACCTTCTTTAGTTATTCTATCAAATATATTATAACCAATTATATTAATATCGTTATCATTTTGAACATAACGATGAGCTTCCTCAAGTATTATATTTACTGAAAACGAACCACGAGTAGGTCTACTAGTAGTATAATTAAACAATAACTTAGAGTAAAGTTTAGTTATTATCTTAGCAAATCTATCTTCTAAATTATCCAGATTAATATTTATTAATTGAACTCCTCGAAACATATGTTCCACAAACATATCTTTAGAAATATATCCCTCACAATTAAATATATCTTTTTCTTTGCTGTTTATTATTGTTTGTAATCTGGTCTTTAAAATATTATTTTGTTCGTACGCACTATTGCTATTTATTACACCTTCACTAATTAAAGCAAATTCTAGTGCATAATACAAATCATCTAAGTTATAAGCAAAGTCTTTATTTATTTTAATAGTATCCAAATTAATACTTTCAAATTGTTGTAAAAACTTAACTACTTCAAAAATAGCACTCATCTTTCCTTGTTCATCAATAAGTAAACATTGGCGTAGTGTTCTATCATATCCTGGTTGATGAATAATAGAGTTTAGATTTAATGTTTCTGTATTATAATGTGATAAAACAGCAATTATTTGGTCTCTAATATGACTTGATGGTCTACCACTTGTCAAAATGTCTAATAAACATTTAGCAATTATATCGTTTTTGTAGTTTTTCATCATTGGGTCGTTACTACTAAAAATAGCTACTAATTTTAAGGTTTTGTCTAAAACTGGTATTTGTTCACCACTTTGTACTTGAAGAAGAATCGCCAAGTCATCAACATCTAGAAAATATGCTGGAAATGTTAATTGCTTTTCATCAGGGCTTTCTATTTTGGTAGTATAATTTAAAGCTTTAAAGCCCTTTTCATTTAGAACTTTAAATGTATTAATATATTCTCCATAAGCATCAAATAAAATAATATGAGAGTTAATAGGTTTTTGGGGATTTACCAAAAATAGATTTTGAATTATTCTGGCTAAACCACAAGATTTACCACTACCTGTATTACCAATAATAGCACTGTGATTAGCAAAAAAACTATTTAAAGGAACAGAAATATTTAAGTTGCCATAAACTGCAGAACGACCTAAAAGCAAATTATCTTTGTTTAAAACATTTTTCCCAAAAATTAATTCTAACTCTGGAAAAGTAACGATTCTTATTTTAGATACTGCACCTGGTTTTCTAATAATTCCTGATGTAAAAGAGTTGTTAATTATTTCACCAACTAATAAAACTTTAACTATATTTTCATCTATAAAGATAATTTCTCCGACAACTTTTCGATATTCTTCTTCAAAAACTACATGAACATTCATCAATCCTGAAGCTGCTTTCTTGCTTAGGTTTTCAATTGTCAATTCATTGTTGTCAATTTTAAGAATCTTCCCAAACATTTTATCACACCTATTCTCTTTAACCTAGTATATCATATAAAAACAAAAAATTGTGAAATTATTCACAATTTTGGA
>CAZEMQ010000112.1:0-3275 GCA_964513435.1 uncultured Muribaculaceae bacterium | reverse complement strand
ATAACGGAAGTGGAAAGATATATGGTAATTATAGACATGCCCAAAGTAATGTAACGCTTAGTAATTCCCAAAATTATTATTTAAATAATGGTTATATTGTATTTAATGATAGTTCTATTAATAATAAGTATGATAATATTAATCCTGTGTGGATTGCTGTATAATAAGGTTTGTTATATAACAAATATAAAAGTCAATTATAAGGAGTTGTGTATGGAAGAAACAGTAATTAAATTAAAAGGAATAAAGAAAGATTTTATCAGAGGAAAAGAAACTATTGAAGTTTTAAAAGGTATTGATTGTGAATTTGAAAAAGGAAAGTTTTATGCAGTGAAAGGGCATTCTGGTAGTGGTAAATCGACTTTAGTTAATATCATTGGGTTACTTGAAAATCCTAGTAGTGGAAGTTATCATCTAAATGATAAAGATGTTAGTAAATTATCAGAAGATGACTTAGCAGATATTAGATTTAAATCTATTGGATTTATATTTCAAGATTATTATTTAGATGCTAATTTAAAGGCAGTTGAGAATGTAATGATGCCCTTACTAATTGATAAAAATATGAGCAAAAAAGAAGCTCGGGAAATAGCAGAAAAACTATTAAATGAATTAGAGTTATCTCATCGAATTAATCATTTTCCAAAAGAGTTATCTGGAGGAGAGCAACAACGAGTAGCAATAGCTCGAGCATTAGCAAATAATCCTGAAATAATTTTGGCGGATGAGCCAACTGGAAATTTGGATAAGAAAAATGAAGCTAAAATTTTTGAAGATTTAAAAAAACTTAGCCAAAATGGAAAATGTGTTATTGTTGTAAGTCATAGTCAAGAAGTAAATGATTATGCTGATATAATCTATACTATTGATGATGGTTTGATGGTGTAGGTGATTCTATGAACTTAAAAAATAGTTGTATATATTCTTGGCTTAAAACCATTAGATATAAAAAAAATATTTATTATTTATTGATACTTTTGTTGTGTTCATTAATACTCATGGGGATCCTTACATATCGTAAATATCTTTTTACAGATATTGAAAATATAGAGTCGCAGATAGACTTTAGGACTTTAATTGTATTGCCCAATGAAGAATTGTTTTATGAATACGGGTTAGATTATGATTATGGCTTTGAGAAAATTGCAGAAGTTGAACATGTTTTAGAAGTATATTATTCGCAATACAATATTTATCCTACAATTTCAGATACATATAAAAGTGAAACTTATACTGGTGATATAGATTTGCGATATGGTAGTGAGTATACTTTACCAGAAGTTACTGTTGGTGAAACGTTTACTAAAAATGATAAAAATGTTGCTATTTGTCCCGAGAAATTTTATCCTTCTAGTGAAGATAATGGCAAAGTCATTGAAGCTCGAGATTTGATAGGTACAACCTTTAATACTCAAAATGAAATATATGAAAAGGATGTACAAGAATATGATATTTATGAGATGGAGTTTACTATTATTGGTTTATATGATGCTGTAAGTAATAAATATACTGCTAATACTTGTTTTATTAGTGGTAGTGATATGATTGAGTTGTATAATAATACTTTAAGTAATATGAATTCTGATATTCTATCCGCTCATTTAGTAGTTGTAGATGATGTAAAAAACATTGATGAAGTTGTGATTGCTTTAGAAAAAATTGGTTTTACTGCTGAACTTTATGGTTTTATTGATGATGATATGATAAATAAAATAAATATTATTTGTATAGTAATGATGATTACAGTTGTGTTATGTATAATAATTATTACAGCATTTTATGTTAGAAAAAAGATAATTAATAGTTCATATGATATTGGGATTTTAAAAGCAATTGGTTATAAAAATAAGAAAATTAGAATGCTAATGTTACTTGAAAACATTTGGATATCTTTAATTGCATTATTAATTGCAATAATAGTTTACTTTTTAATTATTTGGATTTTTGATTTAGTATTTTATAGTTACTTTGTACTTAACTTTAATATTTTAAAACCGTATGGTAATGCTATATTAATTACAATTGGACTTATATTTTTTCTTCCTAATATAGTTGATTATATTATATTAAGTCAATATTTAAAGAAAAAAACAACTGTTTTAATAAAGGGTGAGTCATGATTTTAAAAAGTTTTTTTCGTAAGAAAAGTACAAAAATATACATAGCCATTATAATTGTCTTGTTTTCATTGCTAGCAGCACTAAACATGATAAATGCATATTTAAAAAATATTATGTATGAAAGATATTTAGAAACTGTATTTGTATTAGTAGAAAGTGAAAACGATTATGAAGAATTTTTAAATGATTATAACAAAATATTTAATGTTGACAAAGTATTATTAGGAAATTATAGTAGTACTACTATAAATGAACACTTTATAAATATCTCTGTTTTAAATAATAGAGTGCTAATATATAAGCAGGATAATTTAGATTCAACAAGTGTAATTTTAGGATTAGAAGATATTGATTATTCAATAAGTTCTGGTAATTTTAATAGTGCTAAAAATGGTTTTGCTAAAATAAGTATTGGCAATGAAACTTATGAATTAAAGATTAATAATGTTATTAATAGTGGAGTAAAGTCTATTTTAAAGATAGCTAGTAGTTTGTTTGATGAAATCTATGAAAATACTGATTACTATTATTATTTATTTAATATAAAAAATGAGAATGATGAAAATGAAGTATTAGAATATTTAAATAAAAATATTGATGGTGAGGTTACTTATTTAGATTTTGAAGTACCTCAAGATATAGAAGTGTATGAAGATATGGAAGAATATATCTTGTCTTTAGAAATTGCTACTTATGTACTTGTATTTATATTTCTAATTGTTCTATTAGTTATTAATAAAAATATTATAGCTGATTTAAAAAAGAATATCGATTTGGAATATTGTCTTGGATATAAGAAAAGACAAATTAAAAATAATTTATTTAAAAGATTAGTTTTATTTCATAGTTTAGGATTTATAGTAAGTATAGTTTTGTCGATTATTATTACGCTAATTATCGATATGTTTATAAATATAAGGGTGCCATATTCTTATTTGATTTTGATTTTAGTAATATGGTTATTGGTTTTATTAATTGATTTTATTCTTAGTTTTCGAACAAAACTAAGTTATAAAATAGGAAGGAGGCGATTAGTTTGAAAAAGAAGTTGTTTGTGTTTGCTTTAGTTTGTTGTTGCATTTTTTCGTTACAAGTCGGTGCTAAGTCTATGAGAGACGTTACATTATATGGCGGTTTAGGCGGTGTGTCTTTTGC
>CAZEMQ010000111.1:0-3287 GCA_964513435.1 uncultured Muribaculaceae bacterium | reverse complement strand
TACTGGTTTTAATTTGTACTATTTTTCTCTTTCTTTGATTACATCATCAATCTCAAGCTCCCCGATTAATAAGGATGAATTAGGATTATGTAATGTATTGTTTTTAGCAACTTCTGATTCGTTATAATTAGCATAGCAATATTTACACATATGTTTACAAGTGTTATACATTCCGATATCCACCATTTGGACACACTTACATTTGCCACCTTTACGCATATTTTGAATTGGATATTTTTTCCCTGTTAACTGAAAAGCTAATTCTTGAGAAAGACATTCTCCCCTTACAAAACCATATTCTACTAAGTTTCTATCTTCAAAACAGGTATGAACTATCATTCCACTTTGATTAGCACTAGCACTAAAACTTTCTCCTAATTCCTTGTATATTTCCTCTGTCATGGGTTGTGGTTTTAAATATGCAATATTATTTTGAACATTTTTATAATTATCTAAAAAAGAAACTATTATTTTCTTGACATAGCCATTTAACAGTTTACACATTTTAGCAAATGCCTTTTTATGATATTCCAGAGTATAAACTCTATTTATAAATATCGGGTCATATCTGATTACTATATTGTCACTCCCAATTATCTGGGAAATCTTTTTTATTCCATCAATTATCTTACTTTTATCAATTACATTAGGCTCGATATCTTTTTTATAAGAGGTAAGCGTTACATGGAATAATATTGGTTTATCAATTATTTTTAAATATGGAATAATTGGTAAAGGATTTTTAGTACAAAACATAATCATATCAACATTGCTAAAACTTATTCTGCTAACTAATTTAGGATTGAAAGGATTTCTCACATCAACATATCCTTCCTTATACCTATTTATAAACCACTCTGTGTAGAATGCCACAATATCTGTTCTTCCACTTACAAATAGAACCACTTTATTTCCTCCTTGTAAAGTAACAAAAAAATCTCTAGCTAAAATTTATTATATATGCTAAAATCAAATTAAGGAGAGGATATGATGAAAAAAACACTTAAATTTTTTTGTATTATTGGTACATGTATACTTTTAACTGGTTGTAATAGCGATGCTGAAATTGAAAAATTAGAAAATCAAATCGATGTATTGGAAGAGAAAATTAATCTATTATTAGAACAATACAATATTACAACTGATGATTCCAATACGGTTTCTAACGATGGTGAAGGAACAACAACTGTTGATACAACAGAGATTACTTCAACAATTGCAAGTTATAATGAAGAAGCTCAATCAATTGCTGATTCAATAAGTAATTTATCTACCCCAAGTACTCGCAGTGAGGCTATTTCCTTATTTTTTGAATGGAAATATACCATCGAAGACTTGGAAACTAAATTAGACCGTTACGAAGATTCATTAAAAGTTATGTATCGCAATAATGAACTATCTTACACTGACTATCGAACCTTTGAAAGACAACTTGAAAAAATTGAAGACATCTTAGATGAAGCGGAAGATACTCTAGAGTTCATAACTAATTACGATGATTAGCAGTTTACAAACTGCTTTTTTTATCCCATATCATCTAAATTTACTCCTTCGTTTACAATCATATCAGCAAATTCTATTTTAAATCTTTCTATTTCCTTTTTCTTGGCATCTTCGTAGATATTTTTAGCATTACAAATTGCTTTATAAAAATGTTTCAATGAAACTATTTTTTGATTGTTATACAAAGCATATGTAAAGGCATTAGCTACAATTGTAAGACAAATATCGGGATATCTGCTAGCTACTTCATAAACTCTTTTATATTCATCGGTCATTTCAACAATGAAATTCATAATTTTCTCAATTACAAATGGTTGATAATTTAATTTTACACCAATTTGTTTTTCTAATTTAGGAATTGTTCCCATCAATATTTTGACAACAGTTGGCTTGTCAGCTTCTAAAACTTCAATTTTTTGAAACCTTCTTAAAAAAGCTCTATCTCGCAATATATATTGTTCATATTCTTCTGTTGTTGTAGCCCCAATCATTTTTATGGTTCCCCTATCAAGACCAGCTTTTAACATATTAGCAAAATCTAATCCACCAGTTTTATTAACAAGCAAATGCGTTTCATCAATAAATATTATCGTTTTATTTCTTTCAGCCAGTTCTCTAACTAACAAATCAATTCTATTTTCCAATTGTCCTTCACTATTAGTAGAACCAATCAAACTAGTAATATTTACTTTTATTAATGACCAACCCTTCAATGCTTCAGGAACTAAATTTTTTTGGATTCGATAAGCTAAACCTTCAACAATCGCTGTTTTCCCAATACCAGGTTTACCAACTAACAAAGCACTTTTCTCTGGTGTTAAAAGAGTTAAAATAATTTGTTTTATTTCCTCATCTCTTGCTATCGCTGGATCTGTAATATATTCTTTACCTGTTAAATCATCACCATAACGCTCTAACATACTTATCTTTTCTTCATTCATTTTCTTTTTCTCCATTCATCATATATTTTAACACAAATTTTAAATTTCTTATAATTTCTTTTTTTTAATTACTTCAATTACTTCATTGTTTTAGAAATTAGCACAAGCATTACGCTCCTTAGTCCTTATTTACCGCTCCCCCAATTATTATTAAACATGTTGACTAAATATTCTTTATTAAACGTGTTATCTAACAGCTCTTCATAGTGATTCTGTGGAGGTATTCCCATTTCTTTAGCTCTAGCCCTTTCTATTGCACTGAAAGTTAAAAATATATCAGCCACCAAAAATATGGCTAAACAAACAGCTATTTTTTTACCAATATTATAATCTAATTTTTTAATGAAATTCAAAATAAATGGATATAAAACTCTAACCCAAAAAATAGCTAGAACTCCCCAAAAGAAAGAATACATCAAACATACCCGTCCATTAATATTAAATGGTTTTGATGAATAATTCCAAGCTGTAAAACCTAAAATTAGTTCCATCCCCAAACTCATCATATATTCTAAAACAGAACAACCAATAAAACCAATTAAAAATACTTTAAAATTATTATCTGTTTGACGTTTATAAAATAATATAGACAAAACACAAGCACTTAACCCATATGCCATATTAAAAGGACCAATAACAACAGCTGAATGGTTTATAATTACCCCTTTTTTGACATATGTCCAAAGCCCTTCAATAACCCAACCGATTACACAGCCCAAAACAAATATCCAAAATAAATTATATAGATTTTCCTTTGTTTCTTTTTTCATAACACCACTTAATTTTTATACACTTAAATTATAGCATGAATAGTAAGTATTGAAAACAATTTTATAAAATTAA
>CAZEMQ010000110.1:1637-3336 GCA_964513435.1 uncultured Muribaculaceae bacterium | reverse complement strand
TTCTTCTTATTATGATCAAATAACACATCAGTTTTTAACACTGTAAATAAAAGCAATATCATTAAAACTATATATATAGCAATTGCCACTTGATTATCTCCCAAAATATAAAATATGGAAACTGCCGCAAAAGCTATGTCAATTATATAAATTATCAAAATACTTTTGGTAGGACTATAACGCATTTTTAAAAGTTGATGATGAAAATGTTCTTTATCAGCAACTCCAATATTTTGCCCCTTTAAAATTCTTCTAAGTATTGCAAATATAGTATCAAAAATTGGAATAGCAAGTATTACAATTGGAACAATTAATGATGTAAAAGTAGTAACTTTATATCCTAAAAGAGCAATAACAGAAATCATAAATCCTAAAAATAAGCTTCCAGAGTCTCCCATAAATATTTTGGCAGGTGGAAAATTATGTACCAGAAAACCTAATGTTGCCCCCAGCATTATTAAAGAAATTATAACATCAAGTCCTCCAATACGATTTAAAATAAATGCAATAATTGCAATAGTTAAAAAGTAAATTGAACTAATACCAGCAGCTAAACCATCAAGTCCATCAATTAAATTTATAGCATTGGTAATTGCAACAATAAATATAATAGATGATAATGCTCCCCAAAATTGATTGAAATAGATATTATAACCAAATATTGTTACTTCACTAAATGATAAATTACCATAAGTAACTACTATAATTGCAGCAACTATTTGAACAATCAACTTATATCTTGCTTGAACAGACTTTATATCATCAATAAAACCAATTAAAATAAGTAAAAATCCACCAATTAATATTGATAACATCTGAGTGCTTACTTCACCATATAACATATATCCAAGTAAAAACGCTAAATAAATAGCTAACCCACCTAGTCTTGGCATTGGAACTTTATGAATCTTTCTTGCACTTGGTTCATCCATTGCTCCAACATGAATTGCTACTTTTTTTACAATTGGCACAAGTATTAAACTTGTCAAAAGAGTTACAATAACTATGACAAATACATTATGTTCATTTACTACTAAATCCATATTTAACTCCTAGTAATAATATTATAACCTAAATAAAAGGAAAATAAAAGAATTATCCCTGATTGTTTTGCAAAAATTCTAATAAGCCTTCAAAATTATCAATTATAAATTCTTGAGTTTCTTTTTTATACAAAACTAAATCATATTCTCTATATGGTGTAACTACATGTTCGACATACATCCCCATTTTATTTCCAATTTTAGTTGGTCTTTTATATTTTATACCATTATATTCTACTATTTCAAGCAAACCAATACTTATTAACCAATCACACATTTCTGAAACTTTTAACTTTTTCATATTCAAATTTGTCTTTAATTCATTAATACGACTTACAATTCTTGAAATAGATACTGGGTTATCATAATATTGATAATTATTTATTTCTTCTCTTGTCAAAACAAATGGTATTTGCACACTCTTACTTACCTTTATTCCTTTATTATCAATGATTTGTTTTAAACAATCATTGACAAAAAACAAACATCTCGAAATTCTAACATCGTTTATCAAATCATCACTTCTTACAGTTTCATTAGTTAATGGATTAATACCATTTGCCATATTCTCAATATAATTTTGTGCTCTTTTTAAAAGTTCTAAATTCATTATATATCCTCCTTCAAAAAAACATTTTCAAATTTTTTTAATATTT
>CAZEMQ010000110.1:0-1537 GCA_964513435.1 uncultured Muribaculaceae bacterium | reverse complement strand
TTATAAGTACCATACCCTATCATAGTTGTAACCGGACTGCTACTAAGTTCTTCCCTACTTACAAACTCTACAGGAACTCCCATTGCATCTCCGATTACAAAGCCATATAACGAATCTTTAACTTTTGACATAATCTACCTCCATTTAAAACAGTTCAACATTTTATTTTTCTTTTTAATTCAATGTGTAGATCCGTTGTCTTTTCTAAACTATCTACTAATGTATCTAATCCTACATTTTTATCTAAAAAAGCATTATAAGTATCAATAGTTTCTGCTGCAGCTGCTTCTCTTCTTTTTATTTGTTCTGAAATCTCATCTAGATACTTATCTTTTAAGTGTTGTAAATAAGCTTCTTTTTCAATTTCACTTTGTATACCAGCTAGTTTACTTAGACTTTCTTTATCTTTCCTAACTAGATTTATAAAAAACACTTCTCTAGCTAACTTTAACACTTCTAAAGAATCTGCTTGTCCCAAAAATTCACGACATAACACATTATTTCTAATTCCATTATTTAAGAATGCAAATTTTAAAATAAGCATCCCCTCAATACCTAACTTTAAATAAATATTCCAAAGTTTTTCTACTATGCTATCTTTAAATATCAAATTCATTTCTTCTAAGTTAGTCAGAAATTCTAAACGTTTTTCAACATCAATATTTCCAGCTGTTACTATGCTATAATAAAAAGAGTGATGAAAGTTTTTAGCATTATGTTTGTTAATATCAAATAAATATAATTTTTCATAAATTTCTTTTTCTCTTTCATCTTCAATATGAGGAACAGGAAGACTAGGATCCATCCATGCAAATTCCACATAAGAAAAAGCTAAATCTCGACCATATAATTCATAACACTTAATTGCTTTACGAGCTAAAGCTTCTAGCTCATCTAAGTCTAATTCTTCTTCTCTTATAATAATTGCTTTCATTAATTTCAAGACTTCACTTCGCATCTTGCGAGTTTTTCTAGTATCTAACAAATAATCTAAATACCAATCTCTAAAAAGCAATTGCGAACTTATACTTGCACAAAAAACGCGTTGAAAAAATTCTAATTCTTGATTAGAAGAAATATTCATTTGTTTTAAAAGACTAGTACAATATAATTCTTCTACATCACTTTTATTAAGTAAAGAAAGCTTATAAATAATTTCTAAAACTAATTCCCATGTATCCTTATTAGCTTTCTTAAAATATTCGTTTTTCAAAAACTCTTTTATTTTAGGAACCTTTTCCAAATATATTATGCACTCCCACTTATGACAACCAATAGTAGTTACTTTTTCTAAAATGCACAAAACATCTTCATCATTCATTAAACCGGGTTGACACAACATTAAATCGTCTTCAACTTCAATGCGAGAAGTTTCAAGTGCCAATAATAATCTTCTTAAATTTTCAACATTAATATGATGTTTTTTTACTACAGCAATTATATTTGATAATTCATTATTTGTCATAAAAACACCACCATTGCTTTATATGTTACTATAAACCTGTGTTTTTGTCAAAAATTGGTAAAATTTCAAAGT
>CAZEMQ010000109.1:0-3367 GCA_964513435.1 uncultured Muribaculaceae bacterium | reverse complement strand
AGAAAGAAAATGTATAAAAATAAACATTTTATCAACAATGTTTCACGTGAAACATGGATTTTAAAAGTTAAAATAACAAATTCCCTTTATAAAATTAATATAAATTAATCTGTATTATCTACAAATTATCAACACGATGTTTCACGTGAAACATTATGCTAAAAATATAAGTCAAAAATTATATAATAAAATTTCTAGTATTCCATCAGAATTTTAAATCAACTAATTATCAACAATGTTTCACGTGAAACATTGTTCTTATAACCTCATTAAATTATTTTACTATCTAACGATGTTTCACGTGAAACATCGAAACTAAATCAAAATTTAAAATTTAGGTGTCTTTTTTGCAAAATAATGCAATTTTAAATATAAAAAAAGCAATTTTGATTTGCAAAATTGCTTTTTTATATTAGTTTGTATCATCAGAGTTAGTTTCTTCACTAGATTCATTACTAATAACATCTTCACTTTCGAATTCATTAACTTTATCTACTAAACTAATTGTAGATACCTTTTGATTATCACGTAAATGAATTAATCGTAGTCCTTGAGTTACTCTACCTAAAATAGATATTTGACCAATCGGCATTCTCATAGTCATTCCCGAATCAGTCATAATAACTAATTCTTTATCAGGATCAACTATCTTAACAGCAGTTAAATTACCATTTTTCTCAGTAATATTCAAGGCTTTTACTCCCTTACTGCCTCGTTTTGTTTGTCTAAAGTCACGAACATATGTTTGTTTGCCGTAACCTTTTTCAGTCACTAATAGAATTAAATCATCTTCATTAACTATTTCACAACAAATGCAATAACAACCTTCAAGACTAATTCCTCGAACACCACTAGCAGTTCTGCCCATAACACGAATTTCATCTTCCACAAACTTAACCATTCGTCCAGTAGAACTTCCTAACAATACCAAATTATCACCAGATGACAACTTAACATCTATTAATTCATCATCATCACGAAGTGTAATACAAATCTTACCACTATTTCGAATGTTTGAAAATTCTGTTAATAAAGTTTTCTTTACAATTCCTCTTTTAGTAGCAAATAACAGATATTTTGATTCATTATCATCGTTAATGTTAATAACCGCATTAACCTTTTCTTCTTTTTCTACAGGCAACAAGTTAACAATCGGAAGTCCCTTAGATTGACGACTGAATTCCGGTATCTCATATCCTTTCAATCTATAAACTTTACCCTTATTAGTAAAGAACAAAATATAATCATGTGTTGATAAGTTAATCATATGTTCCACAAAATCTTCTTCATTTGTAGCCATTCCCTTAATTCCAACACCACCTCTATTTTGAGATTTAAAAGTATCTGCCGTAGTTCTCTTTATATAACCATTATGAGTTATCGCAACAAGTATATTTTCAACAGGAATTAATGATTCATCTTCAATAAAATCAACAGCAGTCATATCAATAGTTGTTCTTCTTTCATCGCCGTATTTATTTTTTATTTCAAGCATTTCTTCTTTAATAATTCCTAAAACTTTATTATCATCAGCTAAAATTCCTCGTAAGCGATCAATTTCAATATGTAAGGCTTGTAATTCCTCTTCAATCTTTTCACGCTCTAACCCTGTCAAACGGCGTAATTTTAATTCAAGAATATTATCAGTTTGAACTTCAGAAAATCCAAACTTACTCATCAATTTCTCTTTAGCTTCACTATCGGCATTTGATTCTTTAATTATTCTAATAACTTCATCAATATTATCTAAAGCTATTTTATAACCTTCTAAGATATGTACTCTTTTTTCAGCTTTATCAAGTTCAAATTGTGTTCTTCTAATAATAACTTCTCTTTGAAAATCAATATATTTAGAAATAATATCTTTTAATCCTAAAGTTCTTGGTATACCATTATCAATCATAAGTAAATTTATACCAAATGATGTTTGTAATTGAGTATGTTTATATAAATTATTTAAAACTACACTGCCATTTGCTTCTTTTTTAAGAGTAATAACTATTTTTATACCATTTTCTAAGTTGGTTTCTTCATGATAATCAACAATTCCATCAATTATTTTATCTCGAACTAATTCCCCAATTCGCTTTTTTAATTCAAGGGTATTTAAACCATATGGTATTTCGGTAATAACAATTCTATGTCTATTACCTTCTTCTTCAATGTTCGCTTTACATCTTATAGTAATTGTTCCTTTTCCAGTTTCATAAGCTTTCTTTATTCCGGAATTACCTAAAATAACTGCTCCAGTTGGAAAATCGGGTCCTTTTATATATTGCATCAACCCATCTGTATCAATATTAGGATTATCAATATAAGCAACACAACCATCTATTACTTCTCCCAAATTATGCGGAGGAATATTTGTAGCCATACCAACTGCAATACCCATTGTTCCATTTACTAAAATGTTTGGAAATCTACTAGGTAAAACTTCTGGTTCTTCTCGAGATTCATCAAAATTCGGCATAAAATTAACTGTATTTTTATTAATATCTCGAAGTAATTCCAAAGAAATCTTGGAAAGTCTTGATTCAGTATAACGATAAGCAGCAGCTCCATCACCATCCATATTACCAAAGTTTCCATGTCCATCAATTAACACATAACGATAACTAAAATCTTGAGCCATCCTAACTAATGCATCATAAATCGAAGTATCCCCGTGAGGGTGATATTTACCAATTACATCACCAACTACGCTTGCACATTTTTTATATTTAACACTTGGTAAATAACCAGATTCATACATTGAATAAAGAATTCTTCTATGAACTGGCTTAAGTCCATCTCGTAAATCTGGTATAGCTCTAGCAACTATAACGCTCATTGAATAATCGAGAAATGATTTTTCTACTTCATCAACAATATTATTTTGTATAATTTTATCCATTGTAACCTCCCTATAAATCTAGTGTTGCTAAACCGGCCTTTTGTTCAATAAATTCTCTTCTCGGTTCAACTTCTTCTCCCATTAATTTTTCAAATGTAGAATCAGCTGCCTGCAAATCATCAACAGTAATTTGTTTTAAAATTCTGGTAGCTTTAGACATTGTCGTATCTCTAAGTTCATCAGGATCCATTTCTCCAAGCCCTTTATTACGAGAAATTTCCACCTTTGCACTTTCGGGCAAACTTGCTAAATATTCATCTTTTTCTCTATCATCAATAACATATTTTATAGTTTTACCATGAGTAATCTTATAAAGAGGTGGTATCGCCGCATATACGTGACCAGCTTCCACTATAGGTCGGAAAAACCGATAAAATAAAGTTAACAACAATACTCTAATATGAGCTCCATCTACATCAGCATCGGTCATAATAATAATTTTATCATAACGAAGTTTAGATAAATCAAATTCAT
>CAZEMQ010000108.1:0-3462 GCA_964513435.1 uncultured Muribaculaceae bacterium | reverse complement strand
AAGAATTGGAAAAAGGTTTTAATCTAGATGATCGATTAATATTAACATATAATGATAAAGTTATAGTTGATGATATTGAAAAAGATATTGACATTATCAAAATAGAATTTTTAAAAAATAAAATAATAGATGTAGACATAATAATTTAACTGTGATATAATACCCCTTGTCGTCTTTAAGAAAGGGGCTATTTTTTTATGAAATACTTAACTGAAAAAGTAGACTATCAACTATATGAAAGTTTATTTATTGATAAAGATTTAGAAGAAACTAAAAAATTATGGGTTCAAATTTGTAAAAATCCTGTTTTTTTGCGTGAATCAATAGAAATTGATGCAATTGCTAATAGTCCTATTTTATCTTTCAGAGGACCAACAATATGCTTTATGATGTTGCAATATCCTGAAAGTGTACCTAATGAAATTTATAAAAAGCTAGTTGATTTAATCATTAGAAGAAGAGATATAGTGGATAATATATGGATGTATGATAATTACATCAGTTTTTTAGCATTGCTTTTAGAAAATAAGGATTTAAAAATGACTGACTATCAAAGAGCAAGAATAATGGATCGTGTTGCTGGAGATTTTGGTTTTGAAGAAAATACAACTTATGTTGTTTATAGTGATCTTTTAGAAATGGAAAGTCCTAATGTTGCTCATTTTGCTGCTGGTGATTTATATATTTCTGTAAGTGAATATGAATACGAATCTTTTTTAAATGGAGAAGTGAAAAAGACAGGAGCTGCTAGAAAATATCGTGATCAAGGAGATTATCGCATTCGAATTATGGGAAATAATAATTTTACTGATATTGAAAAAAGAAGCGTTTTAGAATTGATTGATGCAGATGAAATGGAATTTAAAGCTTTTATGAAAGGTTTAATAATTCAGTTAGTAGGTAATGATAGAGATATGACTATCGAAAAACTAAGTATGATTAGTGTTGATGAATTACAAAGTTTGTATGGGGATAATCCTGATGTCTTGGAAGGACTGTTGATAATTAAAATTGTTATTGAAAAACATTATCGTAGAGAAAAAATAACGTTAAAAAGAATGAATTAGCAAGAAATTGCTTTTTTATTTTGAATAAATATGATATCATTAAAGTGGTGAAGATATATGGAAGAAAAAGTAAGTATTAATATAAGTGCAAGACATGTGCATTTGACAAAAGAAGCACATGAGATATTATTTGACCATGAATTAACGGTGCGAAATCCTTTAAATCAAATAGGGCAATTTGCTGCCAATGAAACAGTTACTGTTAAAACTGAACATGGTATTTTTGAAAACGTTCGGATTATTGGTCCACTTAGAAGTTATAATCAAGTAGAAATGTCTTCGACTGATGCTAGAAAGTTAGGGATAAATCCTCCAGTGCGAAAAAGTGGTAATTTAGATGGTGCTGAAATAGTTACCATATGTACAGAAAAAGGGGAAGTGACTGCACCTTGTTGCATAATTGCAGATAGACATGTTCATATGAACCCAGAGAAAGCAAGTGAACTTGGTGTGGTTGATGATGAAATCTTAAAATTGGAAATCCTTGGTGATAAACATGGAATTATCGATGTTCATGCTAAAGTAAGCGATGATGGTTATTATGAAGTGCATTTGGATACTGATGATGCTAATGCCTTCTTAATTAAAGCAGGGGATACTGGAATTATTCGCAAAAATTAGAAATGAAAGTATGGTGAAAATTAAGTGATTTCCCCCAAAAGTACTAATTTTTGTGGTACAATAAATGTGTACTTTATTAAGTACGAAAAGGAGATGAAAAAATGCATGGACCTATGATGGGTGGCCCACATCATGTGCATCATGCTCCACCTCCAAGATCCTATTATCCTTATTATGGCGGATTTGGGCGTTCACTTCTTAGCACTGGCTTAACAGCTTTTGTAGCTGGTGCTATCGGTGGAAAAGTTGGAAGTAGTATTGGAAAAAATGCTTCTAATAACGCACAGTATTATGAAGTGTGTAATTTTTGTCCAAGCTGTGGAACTAAAAGAAGTAATGGAGCAAATACGTGCAGTAATTGTGGGGCATCACTTATTAAATAATAGACAAATTTTATTTACTATGGTAGTATATACTACAGATAACTAGAGCTTTACTCTAGTTTTTATTAAGGATTAAATGGTGAATATTATGAAATGGTTTATCGGAAATGTTGAAATAAAAAATCAAGTTGGTTTAGCTCCAATGGCTGGAGTATCTAATCCTATATATATGAAAATATGTGAAGAAATGGGAGCTGGTTGGGGAGTAACTGAACTAATCAGTGCTGAAGCAATAGTTAGAAACAATAAAAAGACATTAGAAATGTTAGATGGTATTAATAAATTGGAAATACCCATCGGAGTTCAAATTTTTGGTTCTAATCCGAAAACGATGGCTAAAGCAGCTCGAATAATATGTGATTTGTACAAAGTAGCATTCATCGATATAAATATGGGATGTCCTGTTCCCAAAATTGCAATTAAATCAGGTGGTGGTTCTGCTCTTTTAAAAAATCCTGAATTGATTAGAGAAATAGTTTCAGAGGTTGTATCTGCAGTAGATGTTTCGGTGACTGTAAAAATCCGTAGCGGTTGGGATGCCGAACATATCAATGCTGTAGAGGTTGCTAAAGCAATTGAAGAATCTGGTGGTAGTGCTATTACAATTCATGCTAGAACAAGGTCTCAAGGCTATAGTGGCAAAGCTAATTGGCAAATCATCAAAGATGTTGTTCAAAGTGTTGATATACCCGTTATTGGGAATGGAGATATTCTTAGCTGTTATGATGCTAAAAGGATGCTTGATGAAACAGGATGCCAAGCTATTATGATAGGTCGTGGTGCAATGGGTAATCCATGGATTATTAAAGATTGCGTAAATTATTTAGATGAAGGTCTAGTTCCCCAAGAAGTAGCATTTACAAGCCGAATTGCTATGATGAAGCATCATTTGCAAGAATTGAAAAATTTGAAAGGTGAAGCAGTAGCTGTTTTAGAAATGCGAGGACACATTTTAAATTATTTAAAGGGATTACCTGATAATAAAGAAGTTAAAAATGCTATTTGTAAGTGTCAAAGTAGCGAAGAAATAATAGAAATATTAGATAATTATCAAAATTCATGGGATAAACTAAATAATTGATTGAGATTTAGACAGTTGACAATAGAAAAATCATTTCTTATAATATGGCACATATTTTAAGAACAGGTGATGTTGATGCAAAAAAGAGAGTATTTAGAATTGCCATCAGAAAAAGGACCAAGGTTTTATTTGCAAAGAGAACCACTTATTCCGATTTATGAAGAGTTAGTGGAGTTTTTAGAGAATAATCATAATATGGATAATTTGCTTTTTGCTAAGAAAATGTTATTTTCGTATGAAATAAAAGCTAATAATCAAGTTGAGGGTTATGGTGATGATTTAAGTGTTATTGAAGATGTTATAAAAAAGA
>CAZEMQ010000107.1:0-3485 GCA_964513435.1 uncultured Muribaculaceae bacterium | reverse complement strand
CTGCTGATGCTAAAGCTGCTGATGTAATATCATCGGATTTTGTACAAGAATTTATTGATTACAGTAATTATACATCAAATACTACAACAAGTACTATTTCATCGGATTTTACACAAGAATTTATTGATTATAGTAATTATACATCAAGTACTACAACAAATAATAATGAAGAATTAACAACAGATGAAGTTACAACTGCTGTTGATGAAGTTGTAGAGCTCACTAATGAAGAAAAGTTAGCGATAATTCTTGAAAGAGAGAATTTAACTTCTTCTCAATTTGCAGAAATATTAGCAACTGTTATTGGTGAGGCTGAGGCAAATAGTTATGATGATGCGTATGCTGTAATAAATACATTTTATAATCGTAAGATAAGCAAAACTTGGATAGAGGAAGTTTTACGAGTTACTGGTGTTGATAATGGTGATAATTTATATGCTCAAATAACACTAGAAAATCAATCGTCAGTCTATACATCTGGTTCTTATAAACTTTATTTAGGTATAACTGATGTTCCGGCTTATCAAGCTGTAATTGATTTTCTATACACATTAGAATCAAAACACAATTATTTAAACTTCTATGCAAGCTATGGTACAATTAATAATTCCGTTCAATTTAGTGAAAATGGTAATTGGTATTACAATGCTATGCCTGAGGAAGATAGAGTTGAAGAAGATGTGGTTACGTTAGTGAGAACTAACCGATAATTGCATTTTTTTCTTATTTAATATATAATTAAGTTGGTGATGAGTTATGCAAATTAACAGTGTTGAAGAACCAATAATTGCTGTTAGGCAAAGCCAATATCCAGAAGGCAACAAACCAGAGTTTTTGTTGGTAGGTAGAAGTAATGTCGGTAAGAGTAGTTTTATCAATACTTTAATAGAGAGAAAAAATTTTGCGAGAACTTCTTCTAAGCCAGGAAAAACTCAAACTTTAAACTTTTATTTGGTTAACAATGCCTTTTATTTGGTAGATGTTCCCGGATATGGATATGCCTCAGTTAGCAAAGATAAACAAAAGAAATTTGGTTTAATGATTGAAGAATATCTAAAGAATAGAGATAATATGAAACATGTTTTCCTACTTATCGATTATCGTCATCGACCAACTGAAGATGATGTATTGATGTATGAATTTTTAAAATACTATAACCTAGATATAACGATTGTTGCTACTAAGTATGATAAAATAAGTAAGAATAATCGTATTAAACAAGATAAACTTATTAAAGATACATTGAAGTATAGCGAAGATGATAATTTTGTAACATTTTCAACTGTGACTAAAAAAGGTCGGGCTGAAGTGTTAGATATATTAGAATCTAAAATATAAGGAGGAAACATGCATAATAAAAAGGGTTTTAGTTTAGTTGAAATATTAGCTGTTATTGTTGTTTTAGCTATTGTAATTTCATTAGCATTTTTTAGTGGTAATGCTATAAGAGAAAATTCTCTTAGAAGTATTGTGGATACTAAAATAGAACAAATTGAACAAGCTGCAATACTTTATGGACAAGATAATCCAAGTGTTATAAGTGAAACTAGTTGTAAAGAAATAGTAACCACTAATAATGCTGGGACAGAAACTAGTTATACTCCGAGTTATTGTGTAACTATAACTGCAGGAGTATTAATTGACAATGACTATATTGATACTGGTTATTTGGAAGAATCAAATGGTGTAATGGATTTGATAAATGATGTTACTGGCAAAAGTATGCGTAATGATACAGTTATAATTTATCGCCGTAATAATCGAATTTACTCAATAATCGATGAAGTTAAAAGTGATTCATAATACTGGGGGTGTAATATGCAAACTGTTTGTTTAATTGGGAAACCAAATGTTGGTAAGAGCAGTATTTTTAATCGGCTTATTAAAGAAAGAAAAGCAATTATTTTAGATACTCCAGGTATCACTAGGGATCGTATTTATGGGGTAGTAAATTATAACAATAAACGTTTTTCATTGATTGATACTGGGGGTATTAGTCTTGGCAATGATGATTTTGACAAAGATATTAAAGCCCAAGCTGAGTTAGCTATTGATGAAGCTGATGTTGTTTTATTTGTAGTAGATGGTATGAGTGAAATTGATGCTACGGATATATATATTAAAGATATGCTTCATAAGGCCAATAAAAAAGTCATTGTTGTTGTAAATAAATTAGACAATAAAAAAAGGTTAGAATATATTTATAACTTTTATGAACTAGGTTTTGAAGACGTCATTGGAGTTAGTGCTGAACAAAACACAGGCTTTGATAAATTGTTAGATATGATTTGTAATGACATTCCTGATGCAGAGGAAACTACTGATGATACATTAAAATTTTGTGTTATTGGAAGACCAAATGTAGGTAAAAGTAGTTTGATTAATGCTTTGCTTAAAACTGATAGAGCAATAGTTAGTGATGTTGCAGGTACAACTAGAGATGCAATAGATACTAAATTTAAGTATAATCATCAAGAATTTACTGTTATTGATACTGCAGGAATGCGTAAAAAAGGACGTATTTATGAAAGTGTTGAAAAATATAGTTTGATAAGAAGCTTAAAAGCTATTGAAAGAAGTGACGTTTGTGTTGTTGTAATTGATGCTGAATCAGGAATTATTGAACATGATAAACATATAATGTCGTATGCTACTCAAGCTGGGAAAGGGATAGTTATTGCTGTTAATAAATGGGATACAGTAAGTAATCAAGACCAAGCAATTAAAAAATGGAAAGAATTACTCAAATATGAATTTCAATTTGTTCCCTTTGCCAAAGTTGTATTTTTAAGTGCTTTAAGTCGTAAGAGAATACATACACTTATGCCAGAAGTAATAAGTGCTTATGACAATAATAAAAAAGAAGTAAAGACTTCAGTTTTAAACAACATTATAATGGAAGCGGTAAGTCTGCATTTACCACCATCATATAAGGGGAAAAGATTAAAAATTTATTTTGTTAGTCAAACTGATAGCAAACCTCCGAAATTTACGTTTCAAGTAAATGATAAAAAATTGATTCATTTTAGTTATGAAAGATATTTGGAAAATAAGATTCGAGAAAATATTGATTTAACTGGAACCCCAATAATATTACAATTTAAAAATAAGGGCGAGTAACTCTTATTTTTTTTGACATATAATATATTGGTGGTGAATCTTATGGAATTTAAAGATGATTTTTTTAAAAAGATTGAGAAAAAGACTAAAGTAAATAAAGAAACAATATTAGGTTTGGCTCAAAAGTTACAAAATGGCAATATGAAAGATGAAGCAACTATTCGTGAGGTTATAGATACCTTGAGTGTTATGACAGGTAAAAAAGTTGATAAAGATTTAAGTGATAAGATAGTTAATAAAATAATAAATGATAAAGTACCTGATAATGTAGACAAAATGTTTTAATTTAAGAAAGTTATAATACTTTGAATTTTTAGAATTATTGTTGTATTTAAATTACTATGATATACTTAAGACATTATCAC
>CAZEMQ010000106.1:0-3537 GCA_964513435.1 uncultured Muribaculaceae bacterium | reverse complement strand
TGCTAATCGTTGTTGGAGTAGCAATTGAAACATATAAACAAATGGAAAGTAGTTTAGTAAGCCGTTCTTATGCGGCGAAAAGAAAGAGATTAAGATGATGAAAAATATAATATTTATAGCTCCCCCAGCTGCTGGCAAGGGGACACAAAGTAATATGTTAAAAGAAAAATATGGTTATAATCATATATCAACAGGAAATTTGCTTCGTGCGGAGATTGCATCGGGTAGTACATTAGGGAAGGAAGTTAAAAATATTATAGATAAAGGAAATTTAGTTGGTGATGATGTCATGATGAAAATAATTGATAAAGAACTAACTAAAACAAAAGGAAAGCCATTTATACTAGATGGTTTTCCTAGAACTCTTAATCAAGCTGAATTTTTAGATGGTATTATTGATAATGATTATGAAGTTGTCTATCTTAAACTATCTAAAGATGATGCAATAAAAAGAATTGAGGGTAGACTAACATGTAGTTGTGGCAAATCTTATAATTTGAATTATTCTGATTTAATGCCAAAAAATAGTGGTATTTGTGATAATTGTGGTGAGAAATTAGTAAAACGTGATGATGATAATGTTGATGCATATATAGTGCGTTATGAAGGATTTATCAAAAATACTGAACCGTTATTTGATTATTACAACACTAAAAATAAATTACATGTTGTAGATGTTAATAGAAATGTAAATGAAATATTTAAAGATATATCGGAGATAGTTACTGATGATTAGTATTAAAAGTGAAAGAGAAATAGAATTAATGCGAGAGGCTGGTAAATATAATCAATTGACTTTTAAGGAGGTTGAGAAATATTTGAAACCTGGAGTTACTACAAAGAAGCTTGATACTGTAATTCATGATTTTATCGTTAAAAATGGTTGTGTGCCATCGACGTTAGGTTATGAAGGCTATCCTGCTAGTGTATGTATTTCAATTAATGATGAAGTAGTGCATGGAATTCCTGGAAACCGCATTATTAAAGATGGAGATATTGTTTCCATAGACTTGGTACTCTCTTATAAAGGCTATCATGCTGATGCAACAAGAACTTATATAATCGGAGAAGTTACTGATGATGTTCGAGGTTTGGTTGAAAATACTAAAAAAGCCTTTTATGCTGGTGTTGCTCAAGTTAAAGAAGGAGCTAGAGTAAGAGATATAAGTCGAGCAATTGAAAAATACGCACATGAACATGGGTTATCAGTGGTTGAAGAATTGGTTGGTCATGGAATTGGATTACACATGCATGAAGAACCAAACATTCCTAATTTTGATGACAATAACATGACTAAGTTAAAAGCTGGTATGACTATTGCGATTGAGCCAATGCTTAATCTTGGTAGTAAATATGTTTATGTGGAAGATGATAATTGGACAGTTAAAACTGTTGATGGAAAACCATCGGCACACTATGAAAATACTGTCTTAGTAACAAAAGATGGATATGAAATATTAACAGGAGATTAGATAATATATGGGAAAAAAAGATAAAATAGAAGTTGAGGGTAAAGTTACAGAAGTGCTTAAGGGTAGATTTTACCTAGTAGAGCTTGAAAATGGACATACTGTTACTGCCTACGTCTCTGGTAAAATGCGTATGCATATGATACGTATTCTACCAGGTGATAAAGTTACAGTTGAGTTTTCGCCATATGATTTAGAACGTGGGATTATAAAATGGAATAACAGATAAGGAGTGATATTATGAAAGTTAGACCATCAGTAAAAAAGATTTGCAAAAAATGTAAAATTATTAGAAGAAGAGGAAAAATTAGGGTTATTTGTGAAAATCCTAAACATAAGCAAGTACAAGGATAAGGAGGATATTAATGGCAAGAATTAAAAATATTGAATTACCAGGAGAAAAACATACTTGTATTGGATTAACTGCTATATTTGGAATTGGTAGAAGTTTAGCTTTAACAATATGTTCTGATACAGGAGTTGACCCAACAAAGAAAATCAAAGATTTAAGTGATGAAGAAATTGCTAAATTACGTGCAGAAGTTGATAAATACGTAGTTGAAGGTGACCTTCGTCGTGATGTTCAAATGAATATCAAAAATAAGATGGAAATAAACTCTTATGAAGGTATAAGACATAAAAAAGGTTTACCAGTAAGAGGGCAAAGAACTAACAGAAACGCCAAAACTCGTAAGGGTAAAGGTAAAGTAGTAGCTAATAAGAAGAAGGCAGGTAAGTAATATGGCATATAATAGAAGAAAAAGAAAAGTAAAAAAGAATATTCCAGAAGCTGATGCTTATATTCATTCAACTTATAATAATACAATAGTAACTATTTGTGATAAAGAAGGTAATGCTATTTGTTGGTCATCAGCTGGTAGAATTGGTTATAAAGGAAGCAAAAAGAAAACTCCTTTTGCTGCTGGATTAACTAGTGAAGCTGCAGCAGCTGCAGCAGTAGAAGCTGGTGTTAAAAAAGTTGACGTTTATGTTAAAGGTCTTGGACCAGGAAGAGAAAATGCAATTAGATCTTTACAATCTGCAGGTTTAGAAATTACAAGTATAGTTGATGAAACTCCAATTCCTCATAATGGTTGTCGTCCACCAAAAAGACCAAGAAATTAATTAAGGGAAAGGGTGAATGTTATGATAAAATTTGAAAAACCAGACTATAAAATAGTTGAATCTCAAGAAAATAATCATTTTGCAAAGTTTGAAATTGAACCTTTGGAAAGAGGTTTTGGTACTACTATTGGAAATGCATTAAGAAGAGTTCTTTTATCTAGTCTTCCAGGTAGTGCTGTAACTAGTGTTAAAATTGATGGTGTTATGCATGAATTTCAAAAAATTGAAGGTGTTGTTGAAGATGTTACAACAATAGTTTTAGCACTTAAAAGATTAGTTGTTAAAAATTATACTAATGAAGTTAAAACACTTAGACTTACTAAGTCCACTCCCGGACCTGTAACTGCAGCAGATATCGAACAAGATGCTGATATTGAAATAATGAATCCGGATTTAGTACTATGTAATTTAGTAGAAGGTGGTAAAATTAGCATGGAAATGACTGTTAATAATGGTCGTGGATATGTTCCTGCTGCTGAAAATAAATTGAAATTTGGAGAAACAAAAGCTGGGGTAATAGCTATTGACTCTTCATATTCACCAATTGAAGTAGTAAAATATGAAGTATTGGATACTCGTGTTGGTCAAGATGAATCTTATGATAAATTAGTTATGGAAGTTTCAACTAATGGTTCAATGACTCCAGAAGAAGCTTTAGCACTAGGAGCAAAAATATTAATTGAACACTTCAATATAGTAGCTGATTTAAATTCAATTAGTAATATAACAGGAATAATGCAAGAAAAGAAAGTTGATAATATGACTAAAACATTGGAAACTCCAATTGAAGAAGTTGAGTTTTCTGTTCGGGCATTTAACTGTTTAAAAAGAGCTGGTATTCATACCGTTCAAGATTTAGTTAATAAAAAGGAAGCGGAAGTCACTAAAATCAGAAACTTAGGAAAGAAATCATTAAAAGAAGTTCTTGATAAAGTTGAAGAAT
>CAZEMQ010000105.1:0-3764 GCA_964513435.1 uncultured Muribaculaceae bacterium | reverse complement strand
GGTATAGTTTTTAGACTCTTCTCCAGCTAATGTTCCAGTATATAGATTATGAGAAACATAGGCTCCACTTATTTCGGTGGTGGTTGTATTATTACTGCTTAATAGAGATATTACATTACCTACCGTATCACTTGATAGTGATACTTTGATATAATCGGCATCTAATGTATCAGCAGTCTCATTAACACTTTCTAAGTTGATGGCATAGTTTGTACTAGTACTACAATTATTAGTAATTGTAAAGCTATAACCTTCTTCTTCTAAGCCTTCAACATCACTTACGGGGTAAGCATTTTCTATATTAATAGCATTACCGTCATATGATAAGCTTATACTTAAACACCCACTAGTAAAAAATGTATTAGTATTATCCTGAATACCACTTGTCCTAAAGTAAGCATAAGTTATTCCTACTATCCCTACTAATACTATTAATCCCCCTAATACTATTAATGTTATCTTTGTACTCTTTTTCATAAACACTATCCTTTGCTAATAACACTATACTATATATTTATCCTTTTGACATCCGTATCGACAATACATATCAAAACTTCTCATATTTTTCTCTAGTATTATGTTATCTATTATTAATATACCTTATATTTTCCAAAAAATCAATCTTTTTGTTACCATTTTCGTATTTTTGTTAAATTACCCCTTGTTTATTATGATAATGGTTGTAGTGGTAAATTATGGAAAAAGAAATAAGAAATATTACTATTGTGGAAGAGCGAGCTCGTGATTTGAGAATTAACGATGGTCTTACTCAACAAGAATTTGGCAATATTCTAGGAATATCTAAAAGCTATGTATCGGATATTGAAAATGGTTATACTGGTTTAAGTATTCATCACCTAAATACTATTTGCAACCGTTATAGTGTTTCTTTTGATTATCTCTTTGGTTTTTGTGATAAAATAAATCGGAATATTATCAAAGTAGAAAAAATCGATTTAAAACTACTGGGTAGTCACATTAAAGAAATCCGCAAAGAATTAAATCTTACGCAAGCTAAACTAGCCCAAAAATTAAACATTAGTAGACCCCTTATAACTCACTATGAGAAAGCTATAAGAACAATTAGTACTGCCGATTTAAAAGGATTATGTGAATTATCTGGTTATAGTGCTGATTGGTATGTTGGTAAATTAAAAATAAAACTGAAAATTAAAACAAACCAAAAGATTAAGCCCAAAGAAATCAAAAATATGTTATCTGTTAATTAACCATATATACTATGGTTTGTTTTTATTATGCCTTATTAACTAAAAAATTTAAGTCCATTCGTAGATTAATTTAAATTTTTATAGTATACTAAATATGGTAGGAAGTGAACGTTATGGATTTAAGTATAGATGAAGTTGTCGATAAAGAAATGTATTATAAAAAAATTTCAGATAATAAAGTTATAAATATCACAGGTGAAGTTGGAAGTGGCAAATCGACTTTAGCAAATTGTTATAGAAATGATGAAAAATATTTAGTAGTTGATTATGATATGATATTACTAAATCCAGAAGTAGGAACAATTGAATATGAATTAAAACAAATGTTGCAAAATAAATATGGGGATTTATTATTTGAAAATATTAATACAGTTGGTATAGATAAAGTAAAAGAAAACTTCACAACAATATATAATGAAATTATTAATTATCTTTCAAGTACCGATAAAACTATTATCCTCGAAGGTTCACAATTAATGTTTATTAATGATGTAAATGTACTAAAAGGAGAATTTGTTGCTTTAAGACCAGCAATGCAAACCTGTGTTTCTCAATCTGTACAAAAATTTATTCAAAACAATCCCCAAGCCACTGCTGAACAAATTCAAGAATATACTCAAAAAAGAACGGATATACTCCATCAATTAGCCCCTATGATGAATGAATTATTAACTCAAGTAGATAGGCTTCCAGACATGAGAAATCCAGACTTTTCTTTTGATAATCTTACTATTCAAAATTATCTACAAGAAAACGCTAAGAAATATTTAACTATAATTAAAAATGAATATGGAGCTTTTATGTCTTTAGAACAAAGACAATTTTTAGATCAACTTTTAACAACTGATTGTGTAAAAGTTGATATTGACGGAAAAGAACATTTATTAAATCAAACAAATGATATAAATAACAACCCTGACTTGAGTCCTTTTGAAAAACTAGAAGAATTAAGAAATCTGGATATTCCCTTAGCCCACGGCGGAAGAGTTTTTGAAGATAACAAAATTCATTTTTATCCATCTGTATTATTGTCTGATAATCCTAATTTATCGACCGATGAATTAAAACAAAAATGTGAGGAAGTTTTGATTCATGAATTATTACACTTCTTTATAAGACCTGTTAGTTTGGATATAACTAATATGCCAGAATTACAAGGAATTAATAACTTTACAACCGAAGGACTTGTTGATATGTGTGCTAGAGACATTCACCAGAAATATGGATTGTTTCCTAATTATCTGAGTAATTATGGTCCTAATGTTATTTTTGTAAGAGAAGCATTATCAAATATATCTAATTCATCAGAAAGAATGAAACTAATTTTTAATGGTTCTATTGAAGAAATATATCAGCAAACTTCAACTCCAACATATAATAGTCAGCAGCAATTTATTAAAACCAGAGATAAACAAACAAAATATGATGAAGTAATTGCTAATATATCTAAAATTTGTTTTCCTGAAGAAAGACAAACAAAAAGTTGCCAAAGAAAATTATATAATCTTTCTGCCAACTTCCAAAGTAAAAATGCAGCAATAGCGGCCATAGAAGAAATAGGTCAACAACAATTTAAAGAGAAAATGCCCTTAATTCAACAACAAACTATGGCTTATAAAAATAATCCTGATACTAATAGTCTACCAGAAAGTTCAAGATCAAGTGAAGAGACGAAACCATTTGATCGAAGAAGTGATGGTGAAGCTAAGATAGCAGAACAAATAAGACTTAAAAATAAGGCAATAGCCCAACAGAAAAAACAACAAAGACAATCAGAGAAACCAAACACTTTAGTAAGAACAAAACCTAATCCTTCATCTTCAAGTGATGGCTATATTAATGTTGTTATTTTATCTTTAATTATAGGCTTTGCAGCTGGTATGTTAACAATAATAATGTATTCAATTTTAAAGTAAGGTGGTACTAATGAATATTATGGAAAATATAGGTGTTGAAATACTAGAAATATTTACAGAAAAACAAAACTATGATGAGAAATATAATAATTTAATAGTTTCTTTTATTACGAAAGCGTATGAACTAGTTGATTTATCAGAAGATTTATACCAGTTAGAGCATACAATAAAATTAAATCAAATATCATTGAAAGATTATATTTTAAATTCTGAAATATGTAATTTTTTAAAAAATAATAATATTAACAATTATTCTATTAAAGATTTAAAGTATTACATGCAAAAATATGAAGATCAAAATATATCTGATTTAACTTCTTATAAATTAGCACTAGAATTATACGAAAAATTAGATGAAATAAAAAATATAGAAAATTCAAAAATAGAATATGAGATAAATCGAATGTGTAACATATTAGAAGAAATTAGTGATGTAAAAAAAATCGATAAGAGTAAATATCAAGATTTATATAATCAATTATTAGACCAAATAAAAGTGAAGTATTTAGATAATAATCTTATTGATGATAAAATATATAATTATGTTGTTCAAATATTAAATGATATATTTAATTATTATTTATATGGAAATAAAGAAATTCCTGTTGATATGTAAATG
>CAZEMQ010000104.1:0-3770 GCA_964513435.1 uncultured Muribaculaceae bacterium | reverse complement strand
TAATCATTATGGGGATTTTAAATAATATTTGGACTTTATTAACTACTGAAAATGAAAGTATAGCATATATTATTACTCTTCCTTTATGTTTTGTAGAAACTTATTTATCTCTATGTACATTTTCTACATTATTAAAAATAAATCTTTCTAAGAAAAAACAATTATTTTATGTAATAGTAATTTCTTTAATATTTATATTAAGTAATTTTTTAATTGGAGAACCATTTAATGTTATTATTAATTATGGTTGTATATTTTTACTATTGTTCGTATTTTATAAACAAAGCACTCTAAAATCAATATTGGCAATTATAATACCCTTTGCCATATTTGGTATAGTAAATACTTTAATTATGAAACCATTTTTAAAATTATTTAATATAACTTTTGAAGAAACTTCAACCATTCCAATTTATTACTTTGCATATTTGTGTTGTGTTTACCTAATTGTCTTATTCTTATTACTTATAATTAAACATACCAAATACAAATTTACATTATATCCTGATTTAAATAAAACAAATAGCAAAATAATGCTAGCAACTTTAATATTAGGTATAATTACTTTATGTATGCAGGCCATATTAACATTTTATTATATAAACATTCTTCCTATCCTAGTTACTATTTTAAATTTTGTGTTATTATTATCATACTTCTTTTTAAGTTTTTACAGTTTAAGAAGAACTATGGAATTACAAATAACTACTCAAAACCTTGAGAATGCTGAAAGCTATAATAAATCTTTAACTGTTTTATATGATAATGTTAGAGGATTTAAACATGACTTTGATAATATGTTACATACACTTGGTGGATATATTGACGTGGACGATATGGAAGGTTTAAAAAAATATTATTCTAATCTTAAAGGCGATTGTATTAGAGTAAAAAATATTCAACTTCTTAATCCTAATATTATAAACAATCCAGGTATATATAACTTAATAGTTTCTAAATATCAAAAAGCTACTGATTTAAATATTAAAATTAATTTTGAATTTTTCTTTGATTTTAATAATTTAAATATGCCAATATATGAATTTTCTAAAATACTTGGTATTTTACTTGATAATGCAATAGATGCCACTAAAGATTGTGACAATAAAGAGATTAGCTTAAGATTTAGAGATTCTCGAAAACAACGTGTTCAAATTGTTATTGTTGAAAACACTTATAATAATAAAGAAGTAGATATTTCTAAAATTTTTGATAAAGGTTTTAGTGGTAAAGAAAATCACTCTGGTATTGGCTTATGGGAAGTAAAGCAAATTGAAAAAAATTTTAATAATATCATTTTACATACTTCTAAAGATAATAAATTTTTTAAACAACAATTAGAAATATATTACTAAAACAAAAAGACCTCTCAAAGGTCTTTTATTTTTATCATATAATTTTTAACATTCAGATAAATTAATAGTATCTATATCATTTTATTTTTCAAGTCATATTTTTTGTATCATTGATAAATAAATATTTGCTTGAAAGTATTGACAACACTGATTTTTTATTGTATTATATAAAATATGTTATTTTTATGTAAACCACTTTGTATATTTTCTAACTTTATTTTTTACAAAATAAATTTGAGATTTGAAAGGAGAAAATTATATGATTCAATTCACTATTATTGATGATGACACTCAAACTTTAGAAAACATATCTAATATGTTAGAATCGATCTTTTTTAAATATGATTATGATGCAGAAGTATCTTATAAAACTTCACATGTTGATAAACTATTTTCATATTTAGAAAATAATAAAGTTGATGTTCTGATTTTAGACATTACTTTAAAGTCAAATATAACAGGAATTGAAATAGCAGAGAGAATACGTAAATATAATAAAGATTGTTATTTTATCTTTATTACCGCTTATCTTGAATATGGTATAGTTGCATATAAATATAAAACCTTCGATTTTATAGCTAAGCCTGTTCAAGAAGAACGACTTGAAGATTGTATAGTACGTTTATTTAATGACATAAATGGTTCTAGCAAAAAATTTATAAAATTAGAAAATAAACATACCATAATTGCCGAAGATGATGTTAAATATATTGAACGTGATGGTATGAAAATTGTTTTTCATACCGAATCTCGTGATTACGAAGTATATAGCTCTTTTAATAAACTTCAAAAAATATTGCCTACAAATTTTATTAGATGCCATAAATCTTTTATTGTAAATATTAATAATATTAGTAAAGTAGATACTTCTGAAAATACAATATTTTTCAACACATCTTATTGCGATATTGGACCAAAATATAAAAATGATTTTTTGGAGGTGATTAGTCATAATTGAATTTTTAAATAACATTTGGTCATTATTAACCACTGAAAATGAAGAGTTGGCTTATTTTTTAACTCTTCCATTATGCTTTATAGAAACATATTTATCCTTATATACTTCTTCTATTTTACTAAATATAAATCTATCGAAAAAGAAACAGTTTCTATATACAATAGCCGTCTCTTTAATATTTATATTTGATAATTTTTTAATTGGAGAACCTTTTAATGTCATTATTAATTATATTTGCATATTTTTGCTATTATTTGTTTTTTATAAACTTAGTTTTTTAAAGTCTATAATGGCAATTATATTACCTTTTGCTATATTTGGCATAGTAAACACATTGATTATGAACCCATTTTTAAAATTATTTAATATAACATTTGAAAAAACATCAACCATTCCAATTTATTACTTTACATATTTATGTTGTGTTTACCTGATTGTTTTTTTGTTAATACTAATAATTAAACATAAAAAATTCCATTTTAGATTGTATCCAGATCTAGATAAAACAACTAATAAAATAATATTAGTATCTTTAGTATTAGGAATAATTACTTTATGTATGCAGGCATTTTTAACATTTTATTATATAAACATTATTCCAATTGCATTTAACCTTTTAAATTTTATGTTATTATTCTTCTATTTTTCTTTAAGCTTTTATAGCTTAGCAAGAACTATAGATTTACATATTGCTACACAAAATTTAGAAAATGCTGAAAGCTATAATAAATCATTAACTGTATTATATGATAATATTAGAGGGTTTGAACATGATTTTGATAATATGATGGATGTAATAGGTGGATATATCAAAGAAAGTGATATTAAAGGATTAAGAAAATATTATTTTGAGCTTCAATCTGAATGTACTAATATAAAAAACATTCAACTTCTTAATCCTAATACAATAAATAATCCTGGCATATATAACTTAATAGTTTCAGAATATCAAAAAGCTATTGACTTAGATATTAAAATTAATTTTGAATTTTTATTTGATTTTAATACTTTGCGTATGCCAATATACGAATTTTCTAGAATACTTGGTATTCTACTTAATAATGCAATAGAGGCTGCTAGAGAATCCGAAGATAAAGAAATTAATCTAAAATTTAGAGATTCTATAGAAGAATGTACTCAAACTATCATTATTGAAAACACTTACAATAATAAGGAAATTGATATTTCCAAAATATTTGAAAAAGATATAAGTAGCAAAAAAAGCCACTCTGGTATAGGTTTATGGGAAGTAAAACAAATTGAAAAGAAATTTAATAACATCATTTTACATACTTCCAAAGACAATAGATTTTTTAAACAGAAATTAGAAATATATTACTAAAATATAATAATAAAAAGACCTTTTACAAGGCCTTTTTATTTTAGGATTGTTTTGAATTTCGTATCTAATAATTAATCTTTCTTTATTAAAGATGCTGGCATCTTTGGTTGATGAA
>CAZEMQ010000103.1:0-3832 GCA_964513435.1 uncultured Muribaculaceae bacterium | reverse complement strand
CAAAGGCTTTTTTAAAAAATTTGCTATTGATAATTTGATTCAAATTTGTTATATTAATCATAGTAGGTGATAATATATGGCAGGTTTGCTTTTACCGGTATGTGCTGTATTTTTTTCGGTACTACTATGCTGTGTTTATTTCTGTAAGAAAAGAGTTGATTTGTTAGAAAATAAAATGTATTCAGCAATGCTTATATGTACGCTTATAGATAGCATTTTGGTTTCTATTTTACAAATTATGGCTCTCAATGGTGTTCATGGATATGAAAATTATTTTGTCGCCGTTTTAAATAAATTAGATTTTTGTTTTTTAATCATTTTTTGTAATTGTCTATTTTTATATACTTGTTTAATAACTTTACCACAATTTAAACTTAAATTTGCCAAAATATTACCTTTAATACTAACTTTAAATATTGTTATATTTGCCATTATCAGTTTATTAAATGTCGATGTTATCGAACAGGATAAACTATTTAGTGTCAGTGGTTCGGCCGTTTTAATGACTTATATTATTTGTGCTATATTTTTAATTTTATCGATACTTATAGTATTGTTTAATATTAAAAAAGTTGATAAAAGACACATTCCAATCTTTGTAATTATGGGTCTTGTGATTTTAGTATTTATTACATTTAGAATAAATCCTTACATAGTACTTATTTCTATTTCTTCAACGTTTATTAATTATCTTATGTATTTTACAATAGAAAATCCTGATATAAAGATGATTGAACAGTTAAATGTTGCCAAAGAAATTGCTGAGAAAGCCAATGCTGCTAAAACGGACTTTTTATCCAATATGTCTCATGAAATAAGGACACCCCTTAATGCTATTGTAGGGTTTAGTAATTTATTATTAGAAAATGATGATATTCCTGATAAAGCTAAGGATGAAGTCCGAGACATAGTAATGGCATCCGATAATTTATTAGAAATTGTCAATGGAGTTTTGGATATATCAAAGATTGAAGCTAATCGGTTAGAACTAGTTAATAGCGAATATAGTACTAAAAAATTAATTGATGAACTTATTTCGCTATCTAAAGGACGACTTGGAGAAAAACCAATAGATTTTAAAGTTGAAATAGATCCTGCAATACCAGATGTATTATATGGGGATGTTAGTAGAATAAAACAAATATGTGTCAATATTCTTACTAATGCAATTAAATATACTAAAGAAGGCTGGATTAAATTTGGAATAGATTCAGTTATTAAAGATGATGTGTGTCGTCTTATAATATCAGTAGAAGATACTGGAATTGGTATTAAAGAAAATAATATTCATAAATTATTTAATAAATTTGAAAGATTAGATTTAAAAGAAAATATTACGATTGAAGGAACGGGTTTAGGTTTAGCAATTACTAAAAAACTAGTCGATTTGATGCACGGTAAGATAGTGGTGCAAAGTGTTTGGGGTAAAGGATCTAAATTTACAGTTTCAATTGATCAACGGGTGGTTGTTGATCCAAAAGAAAAATTTGACTCTGAGAAAGTCATTAATAAGAAAATAGTTGTTAATAATAAAAAAGTGTTATTAGTTGATGATAACAAGATTAATCTTAAAGTCGCCGAGCGATTGTTAAGTTCATATGGTATCAAAATAGAATGTGTAGATAGCGGCTTTGCTTGTATTGATAAAATAAAGGCAAAGCAAAAATATGATTTAATAATGCTTGATGATATGATGCCTAAGATGAGTGGTGTTGAGACTTTACAAAAGTTAAAAGAGCTGGATGGGTTTAATTATAAAGTTATTGCTCTTACTGCCAATGCCCTCACTGGCATGAAGGAAAAATATATCGGCGATGGCTTTGATGATTATCTGGCAAAACCAATTAATAAAGTTGAACTTGATAAAATTATTAATAAATATTTAAATGATGATTAAGGAGTGATTTGGAAATGAAAGATGTTAATATTTTAATTGAAAATGGAGCAAATGTAAAAAAAGCATTAGAACTTTTTGGAGATATGGAAACATATAATCAAACATTGGAAGTATTTTTGGGAGAAGTTCCCTCTAAAATTAAGAAATTGCAGAATTTTAAAGAAGTCGGCGATATGGCAAATTATGCTATTGCAGTTCATTCTCTTAAGAGTGATGCCCGCTATTTTGGGTTTGAAAATCTCGGGGAAATGGCATATCAACATGAATTAGAAAGTAAAGCCAATAACTTGTATTATGTAACTGAGTATTTTGATGAATTGATGGACGAAACAAATCGAGTTATCAATTTGATAAAAAAATACATGGGAGTGGAAGCTGTTAAAGAAGAAGGGTATAAAAAAGTTGCCTCTAAGAACAATAAAGCTATCTTAGTGGTTGATGATTCTAATTTGATTAGAAACTTTATTTTTAAAATATTTAAAGATGATTTTGAAGTAATTATAGCAAATGATGGAGATCAAGCTTTAGATATAATAAATAATCCAGAACAAAATAGTAAAATTCAAGCAATTCTTTTGGATTTGAATATGCCAAATGTTAATGGTTTTGAAGTTTTAGATTATTTTAAACAACATGATTTATTTTCAAAATATCCAACATCTATCATTACTGGAGTTGATGATAAAGAATCGATTGAAAAGGCGTATAAATATCCAATTGTTGATATTTTACTTAAACCATTTAATGAAAGAGATGTTAAAAAGATTTTAGAAAAAACAATTAATAATAATATTTAATTTATGTAACTTAAGTGTCAAATTTTGTCTAAGGTTGAGCTATTTTGCTCAGCTTTTGTTATAATATAGACATGGAGGAACTTTGATGAATAAGAGAATGACCATATTTAATTACGTTTTATTGATTATTTCAATTTTAATTTTTGGAGAATATCTTATAAATTTTGCCCAGCTTTCATCATCATATATTTTATTTTTATTATTTTTTATTTTATTAGCATTACATGTTTATGTTTGTGGTTTGATATGTGATGAGAAAAAAATTTATAAAAGAAATGTATATATTTATATAACGCTTTATTTAATTCTTTTAATTAGCTTGATGATATTTATTACTAGACCTAATTTTACTTTGTTTGATGTCAAATATTTAAGTTTATATCTAAGTGAAGTAAATTTAATTCCTTTTAAATCTATTTTGCATTTTTTAATAGATGAGATGAATTTGGGAGTTAGGTTGTATAATTTATTGGGTAATGCAATTGCTTTAATGCCATTATCATTTTTGTTAATTTTATTAGACAAAAAATATGAGACGTATAAAAGTCAATTGAAAGTACTATTTATTACTGTTTTAGGCATTGAGCTTTTCCAATTTTTGCTTTCTGCAGGACGTTTAGATATCGATGATTTTATTTTAAATATCGGAGGAGCTATTTTATTTTTTACAATTATAAAAAAGTTAAATTTAATAAAATTTTTTCGAGAATTATTTAATAAAGATTTAAACATTTCTGATATGACTAAAAATGTTTTATTGATAGCTATTTCTTTAGCAATAATTGTTATGGATGTTTTATTTATAATAGAGCTAAATAGATACGATGAGTATAAACCATTAAAAAATGTATTAATAGCTATTGAAAATGAATATTGTGAAAGTGTTAATAATGTTGTGGTTGGAGAATATAATTTGCATTTTGATTGTGTAGATGTTTATTTGGAAGAAAGAGAAAATAGTCATTATAGCTTGGAAGTAGCTATCAAAGAGGGAATGATTGATATTACTGATATGTCTGAATATTTTCAAGTTATAAATACTCAAGAAGATGTTAAAATATATCAAAATGAAGACTTAACTATATTTAGCTGTAATAATAGTAAAGATTTATATATTTGGTATGGTGTTAGAGATTAT
>CAZEMQ010000102.1:0-3930 GCA_964513435.1 uncultured Muribaculaceae bacterium | reverse complement strand
ATTATAAGGGATTTTAACATTTAAAACAAGATGTGTTCTTTTATTTACCACCTTTTCTTGTTTCATCAAGTTCTTCTAAAAAGTATTGATAAAACTCATAATAGTCTGAAAACTTTTGTAAATACTCTTCTTTTACAGATGGAGGAATTTCTTCGCCGATTTGAATTTCTACCAAACCCAATATTTTTCTAATATTTGGTTCACCAATAACCCAAAGGCTATCTTTTAAAAGATGGCTAAATTCAGAACTACTAATACTTTGGAAACTAGCAATTATATCATCAATATAACTTATAGTTTCATCTACAAAAAATTGCGGTATAATATTTAAAGGGTGATTTGCTATTAAAGCTCTACTATTATCAAAGTTAATTTGCAAATCCACTTCTCCATTTGCTGATTCCACAATTCCCCAATTATTGGGATGTCTATCTAGTTGACCAACCAGTATATCGAATATAAAAATATGAACTAATTTATCCATGACTTTAGCTACTACTTCTTGCATATCCGAACGATTTTTATAGTGTTCTTCTAAAGCAAACCAAATATCTTCCAAATTATTGTGTTCTTTATATTGTTGTATAGATTCAATATTATAATGCTTTTTTAAAATTTCAGCTCCTAAAATATATTTAGAATCTTCCTTTTTAAAGTTTCTTGAAATTACTCCCTCATAATTACCAACTTTAGCAATATCATAAAATAAACTAGAAATACCTAAATCTTGAGCAATATAGTAAAAAACCAACTCATTATAAGGCTTACTTCGAACATCATACTTAAAATAATATGTTTCACCAGAATCTTTAAAACTAAAGATAAACTGTGAATTACTAACAACTTTTTTAACTATAACAGTTGGATTATTTTGACGCAAAAACTTTAAAAATTCCTTATTATCAGAAATATCTGTCTTTGGTAATGCTAATACATTATCAAGATTTATAAAACCATTAATCCTATCCATCAATTTTATTCTCCTTGTAACAAAAATCATCGTGGCTAACAATTACACCAATTGCTTGTAAATAAGAATATATAATAACTGAGCCAACAAACTTCATTCCCCTTTTTTTCAAATCTTTAGAAATAGTATCAGAAAGTTCATTTCTTACTATTTTACTATCATTTTTAATGACTTTATTATCAGTAAAATGCCAAATATAATTAGCAAAACTTTCATATTCTTTTTGAATACTCAAAAAAACTTTAGTATTATTAATTGCTGCTTCAATCTTTCTTCTATTGCGGATTATTCCTTTATCTTGCAGTAAATCATTTATTTTTTCCTCATCATAATTTACTACTTTTTGTAAATCAAAATTATCAAAAGCTTTTCTAAAATTTTCTCTTTTATTTAAAATAGTTTCCCAAGAAAGTCCAGCTTGAAACATTTCTAGAATTAATAACTCATATAATTCATGATCATCATACTTTGCCACTCCCCACTCAAAATCATGATAATCCACATATAAAGGATTATCCATGTTTACCCAAAAACATCTCTTCATTTATTTGTCTCCATATAATATTTTCGCTCTGCAAGTAAACTTGCTACATAATCAAGTTCATCATATTCTTCATCAGATAAATCATCATCTACTCTATCAACTAATAGCAATACTTCATCAATCGAATTACATTTAGTAACATCAATATTGTATTTTAATAATACACTTGCTTCACTATCATTTATTAAAATATTTTTACCATACTTTCTTAGTTCATTCATAAACATACTTCCTTTTAATTATTTTGAGTTATCAATAATCAAATCTAACTTTTGATATTTTTTTAAAGCCTTAATTACTTTTTCTTGGCTTTGCTTTTCAATACCAATTAAAATTGAAGAAAAATTTTTAGGTAAGACACAAATTGAATATTTATTAATAAGAATATATTCTATTGAATCCCAAGTCATTTTAATTGTTGTTTTATCACTTGCAATATGTTTTATTCCTTCTTCATCTATATCTATTGTACTATCGCCATATTTTAACTTTTCTTTAAGTCGATATTTAGTTTCAAAATATAAATATATACTAATTATTAACAGTGTAAAAAATACTGCAGAAACTTCTTCAAAATCAGGAATAAATAAAAACAATATTAGAAGAAGTAAACTTAATGTGATATAGACTTTAAAAACTGTTATTAAAGAACGAGGCTTGGTATTAGGTCTTTTTTTGAAAATGTAATAATTACTTGCAATATATAATATTTCTTCATGAAATTTATTATTGTTAGCTTCACAACTTTTTATAATCATTTACAATTTCCTCCTTCATGGTATAGATTATTTTTCTTTTGCTGTTATTATTTTTTTGGCATAAGAGCAATCTGCCATAACATTTTTATTTTGCTCTTGGGCTTTTTCGATTACCATTAAAACCATTTTTTTAGCAATTCCTTGCCCCTGATAATTAGATTTTACAACTGTATGAGTTATATTCCAAACATTATCAATTTCGATATAATCACACTCACCAATTATTGTATCGTTATCTAATACAATAACTCTCTTATTATCTTCTTCATATACATAATTCATTACATCCATGTCCCTTCATTATATAATTTAAAATTTGGGTTATTTTTTATTTTAATATTATTATTTTTAATAATTTCATCTAACTCAAGTCTCGAAATATAACCAACAGCAGAAGGAAAAGTATCTTCTTTACTTTGATAAACATCACGAATTCCACTTAAAAAAGGAATATGTTCATATAGGTATAAGGCATCATCTAAAAACCATATACCCGTATTATACTTTTCTAAAACTTCAGGAGAATAATTACGTGCTAATTTTTCTAACAAAATAGATAAATCTCCACCATCATAATAGTCGTCCTTATAATTTTTAAAACAAAGTGCTAAGGTATTATGTTTCTTTTTGTACTCCACTTCTACTTCCACATAATATGTAGTATTTCCTAAATCAATTCTTTTTTCAATAATCATAGTTCCTCCTTTTTTAGCCAAATATAAACTCCCTCTTGTTCTTCGGGATTATAGTTCAAACCACAATTCACATAAAAATTAGTATTTCCTTTAGTAGGAGATGCTTCTATACATATTTTCTGACCAGAAATCATATTTTCTTTAGCTAAATCTAAAAGGGTTGTCACTACAATTTTGCCATATCCTTTATTTTGATACTCAGGCTTTACTATAATATCTGTAAGCATAGCTTTAAAAAAACCATCTCCAACTAATCTACCCATTGCAATTATGGTATCACCTTCATATACACCAACAATATGCATTGAGTTATTTAAAGCTTTCTTTAATTGTTCAACATTTACATCTTCCCAATTAACGGAAGCCCGTAATTCATAAAATTCATCAGCACTTATTTTTCTACTTATCTTCATAACTTGCACCCAATGATATTTTAACACATACTATGTTTTTTAACAAACGATAAATAAACCAACTAATATAAATAATGCACGAAAAAAAATAAAAATATATCTAGCAACACATACTTTTGTTATAGTATATAAAAAGATGAATTAAAATTAATCCATCTTATAATTTGGGAGTATCACCTTCACGTTCAAACATTGGTCCGAATGCTATTTCATAACATTTTCTAATGACTGTTTCATATTCTTTTAATTCAGCAACCGTTATTGTAGTATTATTGTCAAGTAATTCTAATAAACCTGCAACATCTAAATAATCTTCCTCATCTTTTACAGGATCTAAGTATTTTAAACATTCTTCTAAAATATGTTTAACTGATGCAATCTTAACATATTTAATTGATGTTGTTGGCAAAATACTAATGCCATTAACTTCAACTGTTTTATCAGGAATATAAATTTCACCTTTTTCATCAATTAAACAATAATCTCCACTTGGAACACTACGAAAAACAAAATAATTACCAAAACGCATATTCATATGTTCAAAATAAGA
>CAZEMQ010000101.1:0-3932 GCA_964513435.1 uncultured Muribaculaceae bacterium | reverse complement strand
GCTGTAGCTATCAAAGGAGTAAAAAAATTTGAAATGGTAGATATTCCAGAGCCAAAGGCTGATGGAAAAAAAGTTATAATTGAAGTTTGTAGAACAGGTATTTGCGGTTCTGATATTCATTACTGGGTAGGTGGTGCTCCGAAAGGATTAGTTATGGGGCATGAATTTTCGGGAGTGGTTATTGATCCAGGAGATCGTTTAGATTTGGTTAAAGGTGATAAAGTTACTGCCTTGCCGATTTCTCCGTGTGGTGAATGTGAGGCATGTACCAATGGAGATGTGCAATTTTGTCCCCATACTTGGGAAAAAGGCGTAGGGTTATCTTTGGATAATCCAGGAGGGCTAACAAGTAAAATTGCTGTCCGTAGTGATATGGTTTTGAAAGTGCCGAAGACTATGACTGATGATGAAGTAGCTATGGTTGAACCTTTGGCTGTTGGCTTGCATGCTGCTCATTTAGGAAGAATTGCTGTCGGAGACGATGTGCTAGTAATCGGTGCTGGGATTATCGGTTTAGCATCGGCAGAATTTGCTAAAAAAGAAGGAGCTAGTTATGTGGCTATTACTGAAACAAATAAAGCTCGTGGAAAAAAAGCTTTAGATTTAAAAGTTGCTGATGAATATTATGATGCTGCTGATTCAGATTTAGTTAATAAATTAATGGCTAAAACTAATGGGGGATTTGATGTAGTTATTGAATGTGTTGGTAATGCGGCAGCTGTTAATAGTGCTATATCAATGGTTAAACCTGGAGGTATTGTTGTTTTAGTTGGAGTAGCAACTGATGCTGTTCCTACATATACAGTTATGACTGTAATGAAAGAGTTAGTTATTCAAGGGGCAATAGCATATACATATAATGAATTTAAATCATGTATAAATTTAATTGCTAATAAACATATTAATGCAAAAAAATTTATCGATGATGTTGTACCACTTGAAAAAGTTCAAGAAGCTTATGAAAGGTTAACTAGTGGTAAAGATGCTGCTATTAAGATTTTAGTTGATCCAAAAAAATAGAATGTGTTTGTTATATACATTCTTTTTTTGTTATAATCCTTTTAAGGAGAGGCTATGAGAAAAAGAGTAATCATATTATGCAGTGTAATTATTGTATGTGCTTTAGGTTTTGGAGCAATGGCTTTGTTACAAAATAAAGAAGATGGTATTAAAAAGATATCAGAATTTAATCCAGTAGATGCTGTTACTATGGATATTGTTGAGGGAAGTCTTACAAATACTAGAGAAACCATTATTATCACTGATTTATCTGGAGAAGATAATACTTATGGTGAATATTATAGAATTGATAAATTAGTAGATGATACATGGTATGAACTTGAAGACATTGTTGATGGAGATGTAGGGTGGATTTCGATTGCTTATTTTGTTGATGATGATAATACATTAACAATGGATATTGATTGGGAAAAGCGTTATGGTTCTTTAAGTAGTGGAAAATATCGAATAGTAAAAGATTTTTTTAACGAAAATCAATATGATGTTAAACATGTTGCAGCAGAATTTACAATAGAATAAATCAGTTGTTTTGTGCTATACTTTTATTGGTGATATAAATGATTGAAGAATTAGAAAATAAGTATGTTGATTTATTAATTGATAGATGTTTGAGTTTTAAAAAAAGTAAGATATTATTTATTAGTTATTATAGTGATAATGATGCTTTTGTAGAGAAGTTGATAAAAAAAGCCAAGTCCAAGGGAATAGATGATATTTATTTAGATAGAAATGATAAGGAAGAAAGACATAGAAAATTGTTGCAAAGCATTGATGAAATAAATATTGATGATTACTTTAATGATGCTATTTGGGATGAATATGCTAATAAAAATGCAGCATTCTTGATGCTTTCAACAGAGTTCCCTGGTTATTTTGCGGATATTCCAGCTGAAAATATGTCTGTGGCATCATTAAAATCTAGAACAAGTAAACCAGTTTATAAATTAAAGCAACTTACTAATGAGATATCTTGGTGTATTGCTGTTATTCCAAATAAGGTATGGGCAAAAGAAAAATTTCCAGAATTAGATGAGGAAACTGCATACAATGAATATTTTAAGTTAATGTGTCATTGTACAATGGTAGATAAAGATAATCCAATTGAGGAATGGAATAAATTTTTAGATAACCAAAGGAAATTAGTTAATACATTGAATACTTTACAAATAACAAAGATGCATTATACAAATTCCTTAGGAACTGATTTAGTCATTGAACTTTCAGAAGATGCCTTATGGCAATGTGCTGGATACGAAGGAGAAGATATTATAGTAAATATGCCAACATATGAAGTGTTTACTTCTCCAGATTATCGTCTTACGGAGGGGATTGTTTATGCATCAAAACCTCTTATGTATGGTGGGGCTTTAATTGAAGACTTTTGGTTTAGATTTGAAAATGGTAAAGTAGTAGATTATGATGCTAAAGTGGGAAAAGAAATATTAAAAGGTATTATTGAAAGTGATGAATATTCATGTTTTTTAGGAGAATGTGCATTAGTTGATAAAAATACTGCGATAGCTCAAACCAATTTTGTGTATGGGGAAACTTGTTTGGATGAAAATGCTTCTTGTCATATTGCTTTGGGAGATGCTTTTCCTGAATGTTTAAAAGGAGCTGAAGATGAAAGTATTGAAAAACGAAGGGCTAGAGGATTAAATCATTCTGATAATCATGTTGATTTTATGATTGGTACGGATGATTTAAATATAGTTGCAGAAACTAATCAGGGAAAAATATTGATATTTAAGAATGGAGAATTTAATATATGAGTGATTTGCCAATAGATATTTTAGTTAACAAAGAAAATATGTTACCTAGTGATTATTATCCAAAAGATTTAGTGATAACTGATCAAAATGAAAATAATTTTCATAATTATCAAGATCCGAGATTAAAACCTATGATTAGAAGAGATATTTATCCATTTGCTCAAAAAATGATGGAGGATGCTCGAATGGAAGGTATTGAAATTATTATTGATAGTGGATATAGATCATATGCTTATCAACAAAAAGTATTAGATAAAATAATTGAAGAGATAGGTGATGCAGCATATCAAAAAGTTGCTTTGCCAGGAGCAAGTGAACATCAGACAGGACTGGCTTTTGATATAGCATATTATAAAAATGGTGTATATGATGATGATGTAAAAGAAGATGATGAAGAGGCAATTTGGTTAGCTAACAATTCTTATAAATATGGATTTATATTGAGATATCCTAAAGGTAAAGAAGAAGTTACTGGCTTTCAGTATGAACCATGGCATTTTAGATTTGTAGGAATAGAACTAGCTAGACAATTATTCGTAGATAAAATCACTTTAGAAGAATATTATGCAAGAAAAAGTGAATATAGATTACAAAGATAAATAATCTTTAATAATTAAATATTCACTAATTAAGTCATTTAATTTTAATCTAGCATTGGCACTTGATGGGCTAGGAAGAGGAATAATAGGAATTTTACTTTGATAATTTTTTATTAGATGATTATAAGCTGTTTTGCCTGTGCAAAAGACAGCTTTTATATTGCAGTTATTGATAATAATGTTTAAGTCATTCAATTCATAATTTTTAATTGTAGCATCATTAGAACCAGAAATATCACAAGTTTTAAAAACGTCCCATAAAGCAATGTGATGTTCATGTAGAAAGTTTATTTTATCTTCTTTGCTGGGTAATTTGGTACAAAATAAATTTTCTAATATTGGCCAAAATCTGTTAGATGGGTGGGCATAATAAAATCCAATTTCGCGAGATTTGGTACTAGGAATACTACCTAGAATTAAAATTTGTGAATATTTATCATATATTGGGGGTAATTCATGAGTTACTAACATAAAAACACCTCTCATATATTATAATTATTTAAAAATATATCTGCAAGATAAAAAAAATAATGTAGATTAA
>CAZEMQ010000100.1:0-3962 GCA_964513435.1 uncultured Muribaculaceae bacterium | reverse complement strand
CTTATACTAATTGCTTTAACATTATGGTTATTATTAAAAGACCAAAATATATCAGAAGTAATTAATATAATAAAAAAAGTAAATATTCAATATATTGTAATTGCAATTGGTTGTATGATTATATATATTTTCTTAGAAGCAGTAAACTTAGGCAGGACTTTAAAAGTATTAAAAGAAAAAAGTAATATAATAAAAAATATAAAATATGCATTAATAGGTTTTTTCTTTAGTGCTATAACACCAGCAGCAAGCGGTGGACAGCCAATGCAAGTATATTATATGCATAAAGACAAAATATCAGTAGCACATTCAACATTAGCATTATTAATAAATTTGACAAGTACACAAATCACAACAATAACTATAGCATTAGTAAGTTTATTATTTAATTATCAATATTTAAACACTTTATTAATAATATTACTTATTGTAGGTGTAGCCTTAAATATGTCAGCACTAATTTTATTATTGATAGGCATTTTTTCAAGAAAACTATCAAAATGGCTGATAAAGCTTGTATTTAGAATTTTGAAATTTTTTAGATACAAAAAGCTTGATGAGAAAAAAAGAAAAATAATAGGAGAGCTTTTAAAATATCAATCAAGTGCTAAATATATAAAAGAAAATAAGGTATTAATGTTAAAGATATTATGTACTACTATAATACAATTTCTAGTATTTTATAGTATTTCTTATTGGACATATCGAGCCTTAGGATTTAATGAATATAACATATTTGAAATTACAACAATGCAATCTGTATTATATGCAACAGTTTCAGGAATACCTTTACCTGGAGCAGTAGGAGTAACTGAGGGTGCATTTGTAGAGATATATAGAAATGTATATCCAGAAACAATGATAAAAAGTGCAACATTATTAAATAGAGGAATTAATTTTTATCTATTTGTTATAATCAGTAGTATAGTAGTAATAATAAATGATTTATATAAAAAGAAAAAATGGGGGAAAAATGATTAATATATTATTATGTGGTAATAGAAAAGTATTTGATGGTGCTTTATCAGAATTAATATCAATTACAAATAAAACAAAAGAGCCAGTAAATTGCTATATATTTACAATGGATTTAACAAGGGTAAAACCAGAATATGTGGCAATAGAAGATAAGCAAATTCATTTTTTAGATAAAGTCGTAAAATCCAAAAATTCAAAAAACATTGTACAAAAAATAGATGTTACAGAACTTTATGAAAAAGAATTTGGAAAATGCAAAAATGAAAATGCATATTGTACACCATATACTTTGTTAAGATTATTATCAGATTTAATACCAAATGTTCCTGATAAACTATTATATTTAGATATTGATATGATGGTAGCATCTGATATTGCAGAACTTTATAATATTGATATATCTGATTATGAATATGGAGCTGTAAAGGAAAAATATGGTTCCAAAATTATAAGAAGAGACTATATAAATGCAGGAATGTTGTTACTAAATATGAAAAAAATAAAAGAAACAAGACTTTTGGAAAAGGCGAGAGGTTTGATAAGAAATCGAAAAATGATATTTGCAGACCAAGATGCAATTTTTTGGTCAACTACGAAAAAAATGTTATTACCAAGAAAATATAATGAGCAAAGAAGTTTTAATAAGGAAGAGACTGTAATTTGTCATTTTTGCAAAAGATTATTATTTTTACCATATCCAAAAATAGTAAATATAAAGCAATGGCATATAGAAGAAGTACACAAAATACTAAAATGTAATGTGTTTGACAACGATCTAGAAGAATACCTTAAATTAAAAAAAGATTTCGAGAGAGTAGATAGTAAAGAGGGGGTAAAAGATTAAATGGAAAATAATTTAAAAGTCATACCAATATTTTTTGCAGTAGATGATATATATATACCTTGTTTAGCCGTAGCACTACAGTCACTAATAGAAAATGCATCTCAAAATTACTATTATTCAATAAAAATTTTATATACTAATATAAATGAAGAAAATAAACAGAAAATAATAAAATATGAAAAAACAAATGTGAAAATAGAATTTGTTGATTTAAATTATTACATAGAAGAAGTAAAAGATAAATTATATACACGTGATTATTATACAAAAACAACATATTTTAGGCTATTTATACCTGATTTGTATCCACAATATGATAAGGCAATTTATTTAGATAGTGATATAGTTGTTTTAGGAGATATTGCTGATTTATATAATACAGAGGTAGAAAATAATTTAGTAGCTGCAGCACCTGATGGTCTTATACAATGGATGAAAGTATTTCAAGATTATGCAGAAAGAGTTGTGGGAGTATCAAACTATCATAATTATTTTAATGCGGGAATTTTACTTATGAATTTAGATGCAATGAGAAGATTTAATTTTCAAAATAAATTTTTATATTTATTAGAAACTATAAAATTTACTGTAGCACAAGACCAAGATTACTTAAATAGGCTATGCAAAGGTAGAGTAAGGATTTTGGATATGGGCTGGGATACAATGCCTCTTCCAACAGATAAACCTCAAGTTCAAGAAGAAGATATAAAAATTGTGCATTATAATTTAATGTATAAGCCATGGCATTTTAATAATACTAAATATCAAAACTATTTTTGGAAATATGCAGAAAAAACAGAATTCCATAAAGAATTATTAAATATTATAAATAGTTATACAGAAGAAGAACGATTTAGGGATATGGAAGTATTTAAAAACTTGAAAGGATTAGCTCAGAAAGAAACAGACTGTGTTGGAGATGATAGATTACTTGCAAGAGTGTTTGAAGAGCCAAAGCAGTCTGAAGAGAGATTAAAAATAATAAAGAAAATTGAAGAATATGAGAAAATAGGATGTTTTGATTTAGATGTTGAAGATGATCCTCCAACAATAGAACTATTACCAGAAAATGTAGATTATCTTAATGAAAAAAGTTTTAGTAAAATAAAAAGTAAGATTGCAAATAAAGTTGGAGAGAGATATTTAAAAAATCTGCTAAGAGAAAATAAATTAATTATAAAAGAAATAAAAGGAATTGAAAATTTACAAAAAATTGAAACAGGAGCTGTAATAACATGTAATCATTTTAATCCATTTGACTCATTTGCAATTGAGACTGTTTTTATAAAAGCAGGTTTGTATAAAAAGAAAAAACTATATAAAGTTATAAGAGAGGGGAACTACACAAATTTTCCAGGACTATATGGATTTTTCTTTAGAAATTGTGACACATTGCCATTAAGTTCAAATATGAGAACAATGATAGATTTTGTTAAGGCGGCTGATGAAATTTTGCAAAGAGGTGATTTTATACTAATATATCCTGAAAAAAGTATGTGGTGGAACTATAAAAAACCAAAGCCACTAAAAGATGGAGCATACAAATTTTCTGCAAGAAATAATGTACCTGTAATTCCAATATTTATTACAATGGAAGATAGTGATATATTAGGAGAAGATGGCTTCCCTGTGCAAGAATATACTATAAATATTGCAGAGCCAATGTATCCAAATGAAAAAATGTCTGAAAAAGAAAATAGTATAAATATGAGAGACAAAAATTTTGAGATTTGGAAAAATATATATGAAGAATTTTATCAAATTCCACTTGAATATACAACTATTCAAGATGATGTAAAAGAGGAAATAGATGCATGAAAGAAAAGAAAATAATATATTATCAAGATGAATTAAATGATGAATTTTCAACAGCAAATATAGAACCTAGAATAATTGATGAAAATTATAAATATATACATAAAAATCCTTTTTGGAATATAGGATGTTTTGCAATGCAAAATATAATAAGTATTCCAATAAAGGTGGGATATTCTAAAATAAAGCTTAGAACAAAATATATTGGAAAAGAAAAACTAAAACCTTATAAAAAACATGGATATTTCATATATGGAAATCATACTCAGACTTTTGCAGATACTTTTCTTATAAGTAATGCAGTATATCCAAAAAGAAATTTCTT
>CAZEMQ010000099.1:0-4013 GCA_964513435.1 uncultured Muribaculaceae bacterium | reverse complement strand
ATCTTCTTGACTTCGTGTTAGTAAACCATAATAGTATGTAGCAATTTTTAAAGCGTTACTTGCATAGGCATCTATTGCGAAGTCACAACCAAAAATTTCTAATGCAAGAGCATCATCTCTTTTACTAACATCTACTCTTTTTGTTGCATCTAAAATAGCTCGATGAAAAGTTTTAATACCTAAATCCATCTCATTTCTAGCAACATCAAAATATAGTTGAGAAAAATAATCATTAAGTTGTGATGCTATTTCTTCAACGGTTAAAACATTACCACGAATAGGCTCCCCCTTTAAATACCTTAATATAAAAACTATTAAGTCTTTATATAGATCTGTGCCAGGTACACCTATAGGATACCCCAATTTTTCAAGTATCTCTAATATTTCACAAGCTTCAGCTGTTGAAATATTATCAGTTTCTGCATTCTCATTATTGTTTTGATTATCTTTTACATAGTTATCAAAGTTCAAAATATATCTCATCATCATTTCTCCTTTCTACCGTGCAAAAAAGCACGGAATACTTACAGTGACTCCGTACTTTAACAAGTTCGTGTAGGTTTTTACCCGAGATAGCTCGCAATTGCTTATATCTCCTCACATGTAGATATATTATAGTTATATTTATGCTTTTTGTCAACTAAAAATTACAATTTCCAGGTGTACGATAATATGGAATTACATCTCTAATATTATCCATACCAGTTAAATACATTATTAATCTTTCGAAACCTAAACCAAAACCAGAATGAACACAAGTTCCATATCTACGCAAATTCACATACCAATACATTTCTTTAGGATCCAATTTTAGTTCTTGCATTCTAGTAACTAACTTTTCATAATTTTCTTCCCGTTGAGAACCTCCCATAAGTTCTCCAACTCCAGGAACTTCCAAATCAACTGCAGCCACAGTCTTACCATCTTCATTTTGTTTCATATAAAATGCTTTAATATCTTTTGGCCAGTTAGTAATAAATACTGGTCCATCGAAATATTCGGTAATATATTTTTCATGTTCTTTTGCTATATCTTCACCATATTTAGGTTCAAATTCCCATTTTTGTTTAGCGTCCTTTAATATTGTTATTACTTCTTCATGGGTCACTCTTGTAAACTTACTATTTACTAATTTAGTTAATTTAGCAATAAGTCCCTTTTCAACAAATTTATCTAAAAATTCCATTTCATCTTTGCCATATTCTAAACAATAATTTATTACATATTTTAACATGTCTTCTTCAACATCCATAAGACCATTGATATCACAAAATGCCATTTCTGGTTCTATCATCCAAAATTCTGACATATGAGTCTTAGTATTGGAATTTTCCGCTCTAAATGTTGGCCCAAAAGTATAGATTTTGGAAAATGCCATAGCATATGTTTCTCCCTCTAGTTGACCAGAAACAGTAAGCCCTGCTTGCTTTCCAAAGAAATCTTTATCATATTCAACTTTGCCACTTTTAGCAATTTTTTCTAAATCAAGTGTAGTAACTTGAAACATTTCTCCCGCACCTTCACAATCACTAGCAGTAATTATTGGAGTATTGACATATACATAACCATTATCCCCAAAATATTTATGAATTGCTTGAGCTGCCAATGAGCGAATACGAAATACCGCTTGGAACATGTTTGTTCGAGCTCTAAGATATGCTTGTTCCCGTAAAAATTCTTTAGTATGTCTTTTTGGTTGAATTGGATAATCTTCTGGACATTCTCCTAAAACAATAATTTTAGTAGCCTTTACTTCAACATCTTGATTGCCACTAGATTTAACTAATGTTCCTTGAACTTCTAAAGAACTACCAACTAATAATTTACTAATATCAATAAAATTATCTAAATTATTATCATAAACAACTTGTAAATGCTTAAAACATGTACCATCTGCAAAATCGATAAAACCAAATTCTTTTTGAGGTCGATGATTACGAATCCAACCACTAATTGTTACTTCCTTGTTTAATAAATCATTCTTTTTATCAAACACCTCTTTAATATTCACTTTATGTCCTCCTTTATATATTGCTTATTATCCAATCAATTACATCAGCTTCATCAATTTTTACTTCTTCTTTAGTTGCATTATCTTTAATATTTATTAATCCTTTTTGTAAATCTTCATTATTTAATATAATTAAAAACTTAGCATTCATATTATCAGCTGCTTTAAATTGAGATTTCATACTTAAATTATTACTATTCATTTCTGTTGCTACATTATTAAGTCTTAGATAATGTGCTAACTTTAAAGCCTGCATTTTTTCTTCTTCGCTAATACACATTATATATACATCTATTCCTGTATCAATTTTACTAACATCAATATTTTCTTTAATTTTAATCATTATTCTATCAATGCCCAAAGCCATACCAACTGCTGGTATACTTGGACCACCTAAATTTTGGACTAAGTGATTGTATCTACCACCTCCTCCAACAGTAATGCCATCATCATCAGTAATGTATTCCCAAACATTTTCATCATAATAATCTAATCCTCGAACAAGATTTTCATCAACTTCATAATTGATATCTAATAAATTTAAGTATTGAGTTAATTTTGCAAAACGTTCTTTACTTTCTTTACTTAAATAATCACTAATCTTAGGAGCATTTTTTAAAACATCATTATCTTTATCTACTTTGCAATCTAAAATTCTAAGTGGATTAGTATTAATTCTATTATGACAATCTTCACATAAGCTATCAACATGTGGTTTAAAATATTTAACTAATGCATCAGTATAATTTTTTCGGCTTTCGGCATCTCCCAAAGAATTTAAAGCTACAGTTGTTTCAATACCGAGATTAGTTAACAAATTATAACCTATACTGATTATTTCGGCATCAATTAAAGGATCATCAGAATTAAAAGCTTCAACTCCAAACTGAGTAAACTCTCTATTTCTTCCTGATTGAGGTCTTTCATAACGATACATAGTTCCATTATAATATAATTTTATCGGTGAATTTTGATTACCATATAATTTATTTTCAATAAAACTTCTTACAACCCCAGCGGTACCTTCTGGTCTTAAAGTGATACTTCGACCACCTCGATCTTTAAAATCATATGTTTCTTTAGAAACAATATCAGTTCCCTCTCCAACGCTTCTGTGAAATAACTCACTAGATTCAAAGATTGGAGTTCTAATAAGTTCATAATTATAATTAGTCATCATCTCTTCAATTTCGAAACTTAAATATGCATAAATTTTAGCATCTACTCCAAGTAAATCGTATGTACCTTTTGGTTTTGTAATCATATTATCATTCCCTTCATATGACATTATTTTATCAAATATGCCTAAAAAGTGCAATCTAAGAATATACATCAAAAAAAGAATTAAACTCGTAATTTAATTCTTTTATAAGTTCTTTATTTTGAACGTGTCCTTGTTAAAGTTACCACCGGTGCCAAAGTAAAATCAAAAGATTTAGTATAGTCTAATTCAACTTTATATCCCTTGTCTTCTAAGACAGATAAATCATCAACACATCTATCCATATAATATTCAAATTCTCTTTGGCTAAAAAAACTAACTTTCCTACAAGGGCAAGTTTGTACACTCATTTCCCTTGGTGTCTTTATAATAGCTTTTACAATATCATCAAAAGCATCACAAGGACAATGCCCTAGTAACAAATCATAATTAGTAATATCTGTTGTTTCGCTAAATTGTCCTTTTATTGTAACAATGTTATTAACTGGTAAAGATAATGCTTTTGGGTCCATACAAGTTATCGTGTTATCTAAATCAAATAGCTCATTTATAAGAATAGCTAAACCAGGAATATAACCACTAGCTACTTCTAGTATTTTTCTTTTAGGTAAATCGGGAAACTTAGACTGTAATAGCTCTATAAAATAAATGAAAGAACTTGGAATTTTCACATATTCTTTAGCAAATAAATATGCATATATTTGAGCCATAAAATCATAGTCATATATTTTATTAATATCAAATTCTTGCACAAAGAATTCTTGAATACCTTGTGGATAT
>CAZEMQ010000098.1:0-4047 GCA_964513435.1 uncultured Muribaculaceae bacterium | reverse complement strand
ACCAAGCAATTTTAGATATACCAAGACTTTATCTGAATATTTAGAAGAAAATGATGTTCCAGGCATATATGGAATTGATACAAGAAAATTAGTTAGAAGTATTAGAGAAAAAGGTAGTAGAAAAGCAATAATAACAGATATAACAACAAGTAAAGAAAATGCTTTAGAAAAATTAATGAAATATGAAATACCAAATGATGCTGTAAAAAAGGTAAGTTCTAAAAAGAAATGGTATTCAAGAACTTCAAATCATAAATATAATGTGGTAGCTGTAGACTGTGGTATAAAATTAAATATTGTAAGGAGTTTAAATAATAAGGGGTGTAATGTAACAATTGTTCCATACAATATGTCTGCAGAAGATATAATTAATTTAAAACCAGATGGTGTTTTTCTATCAAATGGACCAGGAGATCCGGAAAATGTTAAAGAAGTAATTGAGCTGGTAAAGAATTTAAGAGGAAAATACCCAATATTTGGAATTTGCTTAGGTCATCAAATAATAAGTTTAGCTTATGGAGCAAAAACATATAAATTAAAATTTGGTCATAGAGGGGGAAATCATCCAGTGCTTAATTTGGAAACAGATAAAATTGAAATAACAAGTCAAAATCACAGTTATGCAGTTGATGAAGATTCTCTAAAGAAAACAAAACTTGTTCCAACTCATAAAAATATTTTAGATAATACAATAGAGGGTGTAGAGTGTAAACAGGATAGAGTTTTTAGTGTACAATTTCATCCAGAAAGTGCACCTGGACCACAAGATAGTGATTATCTATTTGATAAGTTTATTTCTTTGATGGAAGAATAGGTAAATGCTATGAAAGAAGATAGTTTAACATAATAGAAAAGGGTAAAAAAGATAATTTAATAAAATTAATATGAAAAAAATTTAATAGGAGGGTAATTATGCCAAAAAGAGAAAATATAAAAACAGTACTTGTAATAGGTTCAGGACCTATAGTGATAGGACAAGCTGCAGAATTTGATTATGCGGGAACTCAGGCGTGTTTAGCTTTAAAAGAGGAAGGGTATAGAGTAATATTGGTAAATTCAAACCCAGCAACTATTATGACAGATACTACAATAGCTGACAAAGTATATATGGAGCCATTGACTTTAGAATATGTTGCGAAAATTATTAGATATGAAAGACCAAATGCAATTTTACCGGGAATAGGGGGTCAGACTGGACTTAATATTGCTATGCAATTATATAAAAAAGGAGTTTTGGCAGAATGTAATGTAGAACTTTTAGGAACAGATATAGATGCAATAGAGAGGGCAGAAGATAGAGAAAAATTTAAAAAATTATGCCAGGAATTGGGCGAACCAATTCTAGAATCTTTTATTGTAAGCTCTGAAGAAGAGGGGAGACAAGCAGCATTAAAAATAGGTTATCCTGTTGTTTTAAGACCAGCATTTACATTAGGTGGAACTGGAGGAGGATTTGCAGAAACAGAAGAGGAGTTTGAAATTTTAATAAAACATGCACTTGATTTATCCCCAGTAAATCAAGTTCTAGTGGAAAAAAGCATAAAAGGATATAAAGAAATTGAATATGAAGTAATGAGAGATGCAAATGATACGGCAATTGTGGTATGCAATATGGAAAATTTGGATCCTGTAGGAATACATACAGGTGATTCAATAGTTGTTGCACCAAGTCAAACTTTAACTAATAAAGAATATCAATTATTAAGGGATAGTAGTTTGAAGATTATAAGAGCATTAAAAATACAAGGAGGATGTAATGTACAATTTGCTTTAGACCCACAGTCTTTTAAATATTATGTGATAGAGGTAAATCCAAGAGTATCACGTTCATCGGCTTTGGCATCTAAGGCAAGTGGTTATCCTATAGCAAGGGTATCAGCAAAAATTGCAGTTGGGATGAGGCTTGATGAAATTAGTTTAGCAAATACACCTGCAAGCTTCGAACCAGCACTTGACTATGTTGTATGTAAAATACCAAGATTTCCATTTGATAAATTTTCAAATGCTTCAAATAAATTAAGTACTCAAATGAAAGCAACAGGGGAAGTAATGAGTATTGGAAGAACATTTGAAGAGAGTTTATTAAAAGCAATTAGGTCATTAGAAATTGGTGCATATCATATTGAGTTGGATAAATTTAAAGAATATGAGACAGAAGAATTGATGGAATATATAAAAGATGGAAGAGATGATAGAATATTTGCTATAGCAGAATTAATTAGAAGAAATACAGATTTAGGGTTGATATATAATATCACAAAAATAGATATGTTTTTTCTAGAGGAGATTAAGAATATAGTAAAAAGAGAAAAAATTTTAATGGACAATATTGGTAATATAAATATATTAAGGTATATAAAAAAGAGCGGTTTTAGTGATAGATATATAGCTAAAATTTGGAATATGGAAGAAAGAGAGATATATGAATTAAGGAAAAGAAATCATATTATGCCAATATATAAAATGATAGATACTTGTAGTAGTGAGTTTAAAAGCTATGTCCCATATTTTTATTCAACTTATGAAGAGGAAAATGAGTCAATTATAAGTGATAAAAATAAAATTATTGTATTAGGTGCAGGACCAATTAGAATTGGTCAAGGTGTTGAATTTGATTATTCTACAGTACATTGTATAAAGACTTTAAAAAAAGCAGGATATGAAGCAATAATAATTAATAATAATCCTGAAACAGTATCAACAGATTATACCACAAGTGATAAGCTATATTTTGAGCCACTTACAGTAGAAGATGCAATGAATATAATTAATTTGGAAAAACCAATAGGTGTTATTGTTTCTCTTGGTGGACAAACAGCAATAAATTTAGCAGAGGGATTAAGAGGATATGGAGTAAAACTAATTGGTTCAGATATTAGAGCTATAGAAAAAGCAGAAAATAGAGATTTATTTGAAAAGGTTATGGATGAATTAAACTTAAAAAAACCAAGAGGGGAAGCGGTTACAAACATAAGAGATGGTATAAAAGTAGCTGATGAAATTGGATATCCTGTTCTTGTAAGACCAAGCTATGTGTTAGGTGGTAGAGCAATGCAAATTGTATCTAACAGAAAAGCCTTAGAGAAATATTTTAAAACAGCTGTTGAAGTGAATAAAAAACAACCTGTATTAGTTGATAAATATATAATAGGAAAAGAATTAGAAGTAGATGCAGTATGTGATGGTAAAAATGTATTTATACCAGGAATAATGGAATTAGTAGAAAAAACAGGTATTCATTCAGGAGATAGCATAAGTGTTTATCCAACATTTAGCGTAAGTGATAAGGTAAAAAAAGAGATAATAGATTATACTGTCAAATTAGGACTAGGTCTAGGAATGATAGGTTTATATAATATTCAATTTATAGTAGATAGAGAAGAAGATTTGTATGTAATTGAAGTAAATCCAAGATCATCTAGGACAGTGCCTTTTATATCAAAATCAACAGGATATTCTCTGGCTGATATAGGAACTTTGGTAATGTTAGGTAAAACTTTAGAAGAACAAGGCTTAACACAGACATATCCAAAAGAAAAAGAAAGATGGTATGTAAAAGCACCAGTGTTTTCATTTTCAAAATTATCTGGTTTAGATGCATGTCTTTCTCCTGAAATGAAATCAACAGGTGAGGCAATAGGATATGATAAAGAGCTTACAAGAGCATTATATAAAGCTTTGCAAGCTTCAGGAATTAAACTTGCAAATTATGGAACTGTTTTTGTAAGTGTGTGTGATAATGATAAAGATGAAGTATTGCCTTTGATTAGAAGATTTTATGATTTGGGATTTAATATTGAAGCAACAGAGGGGACTGCAAACTTTTTGAAAGGAAATGGAATACGTACTAGAATTAAGAAGAAAATAAATGAAGGAAGTAATGATATACTGAATTCTATTAGAAAAGGATATATAAAATATGTTATAACTACAAGTGATTTGGAAGATATGGATGATGAATCTGATAGAAGTATTATTAGAAAATGTGCGACAGAAAATGATATTACAATGTTTACATCATTGGATACGGTAAAAGCTTTATTAGAT
>CAZEMQ010000097.1:0-4061 GCA_964513435.1 uncultured Muribaculaceae bacterium | reverse complement strand
ATAGACTTTTAATCATAAATTTAGTACAATTTTTTTGGTGAAACATATGAAAAGAAAACTAAAAAATATAATGCTAGTTGTAAGTGTTTTTATCTTTTTATTTATGCTTTATGTTGGAGTAAGTCTTTATGAGATTAAACAAAATGAAAAGTTGTTGGACAGTGAATTTGCTGAAATAGAATATTTAATAAATAGAAATGGTATACTAGATAGTAGTATTGATATAAAATTAGATAACTATGTAACTGGTGGAGAATATTTGAAAGTTGAAATGGCCATAAAAGAATATTTGAAGGATATGTTGGAAGAATATCGTAATTTGAGAATGCTATATGATGATGAACAATTGAATATGGTATTATATTTTTCTAATTTTGAAATCGATGCTCCGTATTTTGAAAATTCTCTTCAAATATTAAGTGATACTCGCAATAATATTAAGAATATAGAAAGTAACTTAAATAATTTATTTGATGAAGAAATTATTATGAATTATGCTGAAGATTACAATTTAGATGGATTTTATTTGACATATTTTCGAAATTCTTTGATTGATTCAGAGGCTATTGCTGAAAATAAAGGAGATATTTCAGATACCGTAAATTATATTATTGCAGTATTAGATGCTTATGATAACTATTTTTCTTTTTTAAGTAGTAATTCTAATTATTGGACTATGGATAAACATTATATTTATTTTGAAAATGATGAATTATTAGAGGAATACAATATATTGTTATATATTATAAATAATATTGAATTTGTAAATGATTTAGGTGTGTCAATTTAATTGAAAAGTCATTTAATAGTCACTTTAAAAAAATATACTGTTATTGAAAGGACTGATTAGATGGAAATTTTAAAAGTTAAAAATTTATCGAAAGTATATGGTAAAGGTGGTACTAAAATTAAAGCTGTTAATGATGTATCTTTTACCGTTGAAAAAGGAGATTTTGTAGCTATAGTGGGTGCAAGTGGTAGTGGTAAATCAACGCTTTTGCACTTACTTGGAGGAGTAGATAGACCTACTGATGGCAAAGTATTTATTGATGGAATTGATATCTATGCGATGGATAATGATTCACTTGCTATTTTTAGAAGAAGACAAGTAGGGTTTATTTATCAATTTTATAATTTAATTCCTATACTTAATGTGGAAGAAAATATAACTCTTCCTGCTAGATTGGATGGATCTGTAGTTGATGAAAAACATTTAAAAGATTTAATTGAAACGTTGGGATTGGAAAAAAGAAAGAAGCATTTACCTAATGAATTATCTGGGGGAGAACAACAAAGAGCTTCAATTGGTAGAGCACTTATTAATAATCCAGCTATAATTTTAGCAGATGAACCAACAGGTAATTTGGATTCTAAAGCTAGCGATGAAATAATGTCTTTATTAAAAAAATCTAATGAAAAATACAATCAAACAATTATTGTTATAACTCATGATTTAGAAATTGCAGAATCTGCCAATAGAATTATTACAATTGAAGATGGCAAAATAATAAGTGATGTTAGGAATTAGTCATGAAAATATTAAATAAATTAACAATTAAGAATTTAAAGTTAAATAAAAAAAGAACAATTGTAACAATAATTGGTATTATTTTATCAACGGCTTTAATATGTGCTGTTGCAGGTATGTTTACAAGCCTACAACAAACTCTTATAAATACTGCGATAGCTAATAGTGGAAATAGTCATATAACAATAAAGGATGTAGCTCAAGAAGATTTAAAATATTTTTCTAGTAATCGTTATGTTGCTAGCATGTATATAATTAATAATTTAGGATATGCCAATTTAGAGGGAAGTATAAATAGTAGTAAACCATATGTTTATATTGTGGGATACACTGAAGAAGCATTTTCAAATACAACCATTGATTTAATTGATGGTAGATTACCAGAAAACTCATCGGAAATAGTTATTCCTGAAAGTATTATTAACAATGCAAATGTTGATATTGAAATTGGGGACCGTATTACATTTGATGTTGGTAATCGCGTTTGTTCTGATGGTTCTATTTTAAATCAATATAATCCTTATACGCAAGATGAAGAAGATGATGAGTGTAATGAAACACTTACTTACGAAAAAACATTGGAGTATACAGTCGTAGGTATTATGAGCCGTTTGGATTATAGCTTGGAAGGATATCAAGCACCAGGATATACAGTTATAACTTATGCAGACGATAGTACTGTTTATTCATATGATGTATCTTTGTTATTTAAAAATCCTGCTTATTACAAGACATATATTGAATTGTTAGAAAGTAGTGATGAATTAAGTGGATATAGTTATGTATTAAATACTGAATTATTACGTTGGCAAGGTGTAGGCTTAAGTGATGATAATTTACGAATGTTTTATGCCATAGCAGGAGTAGTAATTGCTATTATTATATTTACTAGTGTCTTTGTAATTCGTAATAGTTTTAATATATCAATTACTGAAAAAACTAAGCAATATGGTATGCTATCAAGTATTGGAGCAACTAGTAAACAAATTAAGAATAATGTTTTATATGAAGGATTTATACTGGGACTTATTGGTATTCCAATTGGTATATTAAGTGGTCTTTTAGCGGTATTTATATTATGTAATGTCGTAAATTTATTATTAGGAGAATACATCAGTGGTAGTGAATTTACTTTTAGTGTTTCTTGGCTAGCAATTTTATTAAGCATCCTTCTAAGTGCTATTACAATTTATTTTTCAGTTATAGCAGCAGCTCGTAGGTCTAGTAAAATTTCTCCGATTGAAGCAATTCGTAACAATAATGAAATTAAAATAGATTCTAAAAAGATGAAAACTCCTAAAATAATTAATAAATTATTTGGTGTTGGAGGAGATATAGCTTATAAAAACTTAAAGCGTAGTCGTAAAAAATATAGAACTACTGTTATATCACTAGTTGTAAGCGTATCAGTGTTTATTTCGCTATCAGCTTTTATAAATTATGGTTTTGAATTAGCAAATAAATACTATACAGATATAGCTTATAATATAAGTGTTACTCTTTTAGAAAGTAATACTAATACAGTTACTTCAGTAGAAGAATATAAAAAAGTATATGATAATATATTAACATTTGATAGTATTGAGTCTTATTCTTTACAGCGGAGTGCTACTATGGATATCGATGCTAGAACATATATGACTGATGATGGTTTTTATAATGTATTTTTAGAAACAAAAGATGGTTATACTGGCGATACTACTATTCCAATCGTTTTACTTTCACTAGGGGAAGAAGAATACACTAGATTTGCTGGTAATAGTGCTTCATCATCTGGAGCAATTATCATTGATAGTGGGGCTTATTATGACAATGAAAATAACTACATTAATTTTAATACTTATGATTTAGATGCTGGTGATACTATCAAAGGTACTTTAACAAATGATGAAACTTATGAATTAAACATTATTGGTAGATTAGATACTATGCCGATGGGGCTTGAAAATAGTTACTATAATGGAGGATATTTTATTATATCAGATGAATTAATGGATGAATTAGAATATAGTTATACAACCCTTTATATAAATAGTAGTGATACAGAATCTTTAGAAAAAGAAATAGTTAATTATTTAAATGGAACTGAATTTAAATATTCTGTTTCTAACATTGATGATGAAGTTGGTGCTACAAGAACAATGATTTTATTAATATCAATATTCTTATATGGATTTATAATAGTTATTAGCCTTATTGGAGTTACAAATATATTTAATACAGTTACAACTAATATGAATCTACGAAGTAAAGAATTTGCAATGTTAAAATCAATTGGTATGACTAAAAAAGAATTTAATCGTATGGTTCATCTTGAAAGTATTTTCTACGGAACTAAATCATTAATTATAGGTATTCCTTTAGGTATTTTAGGTTCATATTTAATTTATAAATCTTTTGCTGTAGGAACTGATTTTGGTTATATGTTCCCAGTTGGTGCTACAATCATAGCCATAATAGTGGTGTTATTGTTGATAAGTATCATTATGCATTTCTCAATTAAGAAAATTAATAAACAAAATATAATTGAAAC
>CAZEMQ010000096.1:0-4082 GCA_964513435.1 uncultured Muribaculaceae bacterium | reverse complement strand
GTAATAAAACAACTACCACCGCAATTATTTTATCAAAGTAATTATCCCAAAATTCTCGCATAACATGCACCACCCAAACTAATTATATCAGTATTTTATTGACTTTACAAATAATTACTACTATAATATGTCTTAATTTTACAGAAAGAAGGTTAAATAATGCACACATTTCTAAGTGTTGGAACGTCAAAAATTGATACCACTTTACAACGACCAATAATAAATGGTGAAACAAAACCAAAGGGCGGATTATGGGCAACTGAACAAGATCCCCAAAATACATACTATAACACTTGGATAAATTTTTTATCTACTCATTTACACCTTCTTTACTATAAAAAGGTTAGTAATCCATTTTTAGTTCCAGCAGTGTTTATTACCTTAAAAGAAGATGCTAATATATTTTATCTTAATAACCAAAATAAATTAAATTTCTTAAAAAAATGCTATCCAACTACTGATGGATGGATAGATTTTGAAAGACTTAGTGAAGATTACGCCGGAATATATATCGATATTTCTCAAATATACACATCAGATATTCCTATCGAAGAAAAAAGGAAAATAGCTAAATTTGATGTTAGTAGTTTAATAATATTTGATTTAAAATGTATCGATTACTATCAGCAAGCTCAAATAGACATTGAACCTTTTGATTATGAATTTGAACATTCATTTCAATACTATACTATAACTATAGATGAGAGAAAAAATAAAATTGAATTCTCACCAAGTACAAACACTTCAATGAAAGATTCTCATAATACTTGGGATGTTGATAGTTTGCCAATGAAAACCAGAGCATAACATACTTAATTAATTTTAAGTATTTTTTTTATGATTAAACTCAACAAGTAAGCAAGTAACATCATAATAATTACAATTATCAAACTCTGTGGATGTCGAAAACTTTCCACTAAACTCGTTCCTACAAATCCCCAGAAAAATATTAAGAAAACTTTACTAATAATAATTGCTGTTATATATTTTTTGAAGTTCATATTTACCAATCCCGCAGCAATATTCATCATAAATGCTGGAGTAAAAGGAAATGCTAAAATAACCGTTACTTTACTAAGAGATAGATTTTCAATATAATTCATACACCTAGTTAATAAATTCATATTTCTTATTCTCTTGACAACAAAGTTTCGCAAATACTTTTTGACCAACCCATAAGCAATAACACACCCAATTATGGTGCATATCCAAGATATCAAAAAACCCCAAAAATAACCAAAAGCGATAAAATTAATTGTAATAAAAACAAACAATGGCAATGGTGGTATAATCGATTCAAGAATGATAAAAATAGACCCCAAAACAGGTCCAAAAACACCCAAAGCTTCTATAGTATCCATTATAATATTGTAAAAACTACTAAATAATTCTTCCATATAAACCACTAAACTTATTATAGTACAAAATACTATAAATTACTATCGAAAATGAATTACTTAATTACTTGTGTAACATCATAACCTAAATATTCAAGTGTTGATACCACTCTACTGCTAAGCATTCCTTTATTACATGTAATAAAATACTTTTTATTTTTATCTAATAAAACCTTATAATTTAATAACAATTTATCCGCATAAATGTTTTTACTATTTTCTGTTGGATTTTTCTTATAATCAAGTGGATGTTGAACATCAATTAAAATACCCATACTCGGATTATATTTACTAAGCAAAATTTTTTTCATAACCCCACCATTATATTTTATGTAACCATTAAAATTGAGAAAATGGCAAACAACTAAAAAACCTCATTAAAGAGGCTTATTCATCAAAGTCATCGAAAAAATCATCAAAAAATTCATCATCACTAATTATGTTGTTTCCAATAACTTTACTATCGGCATCGACACTAATTTTTGGTTTAGAATTAATATCCAAATTTTCAATCTTTGTTTCCTTTTCATTCGGCAATTTCTCATCAAGAGATTTTTTAAATTGGTCTAAAGATTCAACCGAAGTGCCTTCCGCTTTCGGCATAAAAGGATTTCTATTTGCATTTTCAATATTGGCATTAAAGAATTTGTTAGTTGAATCACTTTCTTTTTTATTAGGCAATTCTATGTCTAAACCATCAAATGTTGGCAATTTGTTACTACTGTTGGTATTATTTGCCTTTCTTAGTTCTTCTTTACGGTCATACTCTTTGAATTTTTCATCTAATCCTTTTATTATTGAATCGATATCTAAAGAGTTCATACCTGTTCTTGGATTTCTTGATTCCATGCCCCCGAAAGGATTATCAGGGGTTATTGGTTTAAAAGGATTCGGTGCCATCATACCATTGTTTTTCATATCAGCCATTTTCTTGCTTTTTTGGGTAATAACAAATTGCTTCAAATCAAATAGTTCAACTTCTTTTTTTATCCTAGATGGATAAGGTTCTTCTTTTCTAACAATTCCCCATTCCATTTTAAAATCAGGTTCTAATTGAGTTCTAAATGGGTCCGTTCTAAGTCGTTTGATAATAGCTTCAAACAATTTCATCTTTTGCAAATCAGTAACAGTTATCAAAGGTCTTGTAGCATTTTTATCCTTATCATCAGTAACTTTTACTTCACCACACATCTTAGATATTTCTTCTAAAGCTTTCATTTCAGTACTAATTAAGTAAATCAAATTACCGCAGTTTCCTTTAATAATTTCTGCAACATTATCGCCATATACATCATTAAGCTGTGCAAAGTTTTGGATAATAAATGTAAAACGAATATCTCTACTTCTAGCTGCAGATACCATTGCATCGACATCTTTAAGTGGTGGCATATTTGCAAACTCATCTAAAATAAAATTAGTTCTAAATGGAAGTTTTCCACCATTTGCTTGGGCAACATCAATTAAAGTTTCATAACATTGTTTAATAAAAATAGTCATCAAACTATGATATGTTTTCTTTTCATCATGAATAATCATAAATACAGCAGTTTTACCATTACCGATATCTCGCATGTCAAAGTCACTATAAGAAAGCATTTCACTTAAGGCCTCACCAGTTGAAAACTTTCTTATCTTTTGTCTAAATGTTGCTAATTGTCCACCCTTAGTATCATTCGGAGCATTGATAACTGATGAAACAAAGATATACTCATTAGACTTTTCACCTTTCATACCGAAGTATTCTTTAATGTAATTGCTAGTTGCATAACGTTCTTCCCCAATAGTACTCATCGCATTAATACTATTTAAGTTAACTTCTTCTTCTTTGGCATCTTTAAATAAACCTAACGCCAAACCAGAGAAATAGTCAGCTGAAGACTTTTCCCAGAAATCTGATTCCGATTTATTACTTGGGTCATACAAAATATTTAAAGCTACGTCATCCAATAATTCAATCGATTTATCTTGATTACCACTTCGATAATACTTATATGGTAAAGTCAAAGGATTCCAAGAATTACCTCTTTGAGGTTCCCGAAAATTTAAAACGATAATTCGATATCCTCGCTCTTTCAAATAAGAAGCACTATATTTATATATCTCACCTTTAGGGTCAGTAATAATCATACTTTCACCTTTTTTAGCAAGTAAATTAACCATCGGCTTAACCAAACATTCAGTTTTACCAGAACCAGTAGAACCAATTACTAAATTGTGATATTCCCCATTGTCTACCCAAATCTCTTTACCATTATTAATCAAAGGAATACCAGCAGCTTCTAAAGAATCATCTAAAGGACTTACTTTAACAACAGAAGAAGCCTCTTTAATAGACTTATCTTTAGCCCATTTAGAATATCCATCACTACTTTTTTCTTTAAATATTAAACCCAAACCACTACTCCCCTTTTCTTTTTTAAATATATAAGAAGATACGCTAAAAAATATTGCAATAATTACAGCAATAAACAAAAACAATGTAACTGGCAAATAACTACCAAAAAATGCTGGAAAAGGATTTAAACCATGAAAAGCCCCTTCTTGAGCTAAACTAGACACATTTAAAACTGCTATAGCACAAAGATATAACAATAAACCACAATAAATACAAAAAAGTAAAAAGTCTTTTGGTTCTACCTTAAATTTCATGCAGTATCTTCCTTTCTTCAAATATTATACATCAAA
>CAZEMQ010000095.1:0-4123 GCA_964513435.1 uncultured Muribaculaceae bacterium | reverse complement strand
AAATCTTCAGTTGGTTTTATTACTCCATATATTATGACATCAATATTGTTTTTTAAGAATGTATTTACAACTTTATTACTTGCTATTATATCTAACAAACATATAAAATCATATTTATAAGGTATATTAGTATTGATAACATAATTTAGTATTCCTAAAGGATACTTTGCTGTATAAATTTTTATTTTTTCAATAACCTTAGTAGAAAAAGACATCAACATAATATTTTTTTTATATCTTGATAATAACTTAATAAATTTAGGAATATCAATGTTATAATCTTTAATTTCTAATAAAAATAATTTATCACTAGGAATTTTTAGTATGCTTTCTAATTTACAAGCATCACTTTTTATATCCTTATATAAAATATTTTTGACTAAATTTCCTTGATATAAAGCATTATGATAAAGAATGAATACACCATCTTTAGTGACTCTTACATCAGTTTCAACACCAATATATTTATCACTATTTAAAGCTTTCAATATAGCAGCATAGGAGTTAGGTAAAATATTACTATCCCACAAGCCACGATGAGCAATAAATTGCATAAAAAAACACCCAATAAATTTTATTTGAATGTTTTTTTAAAATGCCAATAGGCTTGTAAAATATAATAAAATTAATACAACTAGGATTATTGTTTTTCCTATCCTTTTCTTCTTGTTCTGGCTTTCCATTGACTATTTTTCACATCCCAATAACCATTTTAGCAAATATTATAAAGGATGGCAACAATTAATTTTCTTCCCAAACAGCTACGATTTCCAAATCACTAGTAACTGGGGAACTAAAATCATATTCCTCACCATCAACAAACCAACCAACAAAAGTATATCCTTCATATGTTGGATCTTCTGGTTTAGCAACAGTTTGGCCTACACGAACTTCTTGAACTGGTAACCCTTCTCCGATACGGACATCTAAAATAACTGTAAACGTTTGAAAAAAATTAAGATAAACATAAATTGCAACAACAGCTATTAACAAAAATACTCCCATTAAAACAGTTTTCTTAGTATCTAGTTTCTCCATTATCTACCCTTTCCTCTTCCTTCTTCTATTTCACTTGTCAATTCCATGACATGAACTTTTTTTAATTCTAATTCTAAAATATATAATTTTTGCATATACTTTTCTACAAATTTTTTTCTTAAATATTGACCATATTTATATAATAATATGTTTCTGATTCGATCAATTTCTGTATAAGCCGCTAGGACATCACTACTATCTGTTTCATCATCAGCAGTAATCAAATTATAAACTATTTTTATAAGTCGATTATAGTACCTTTCAACTTTAGTTTCTAATATACCACTTACCATATCTTCATCAATTACAGTAATTTTCTTTACCTTTTTATACACTTTTTTCGGTGAAATTTCATAACCAGTTTGTTCTTTGTACATCAACACTTTCTTTTCTTTATCATCTTTTTTTAATATATAACTATTCATCTTTATCCCTCATTAAGTCTGGTCGTAATGTTTTGGTTTTTTCTATTTGTTCATTATATCGATATTCTGCTATTTTTTGATGATTACCACTAATTAACACCTCAGGAACTTTTAAACCGCGATACTCGGCAGGTTTAGTATATTGTGGGTAATCAAGCAAATTGTTGTTAAATGATTCACTGGTCAAAGACTCTTCATTTATAACTCCTGGCAAAATCCTAACGACCGAATCTACTATAGCCATTGCGGGAATCTCACCTCCAGTTAAGATGAAATCTCCGAGACTAATTACTTCATCTACTTGCGTTTTGATGCGTTCATCAAAACCTTCATAATGACCACAAATAAGAATTAAATGTTTTTCTTTCGCTAGAGATATAGCTTTTTTTTCATCATAAGTTTTGCCTTCTGGTGATAACAAAATTACGTGAGAATCCGTGCGTTTAATGCTATCTAAACACTCAAATATTGGTTCAGGACGTAAAACCATACCTGCTCCACCACCATAAGGAGTATCATCTACTTGCTTATTATTCAAAGGAGAATAATCCCGAAAATTTATCAAATTGATTTGAACACACTTTTTAGCAATAGCTCTTTTTATTATCGATTCCGTAAAACAACCATCAAACATATTTGGGAAAAGAGTCATTATATCAATTTTCATTACAACCTCCTTTAAATTTTTTATATATTATATAACAAATTATGAAATAGTCAACTTAGATAATTAAACTTTTAGCATTAGTAGTATATAATAATTTATTATTACGTTCAAACTTTTTAAGATACACATCCACTAAAGGTATTAAAAACTCTTTTTGTCCAGTAGATACTTTAATGTAATTAGCTCCCTTACCCATAAGTGTATCAACTACTACTCCCAGAGTCTCGCCATCATCTATTACAGAAAAGCCAACCAATTCTTCTAGTATGTATTCAGTATCACTTAAACCAAGATCACCTTTTTTAACATAAATATTAAACCCAATATACTTCGTTATTAAATTAATATCTTGTATATCATTTACTCTAATCAAAATATAATTTTTATGATATCTAATACTAGTTATTTCTAGATTCTCTTCTTTAATTAAGACTTTCATTCCTATTTTAAAAGCTAATTCTTTTTTATCAAAATTACTCAATACTTTTAATTCACCTTTAATACCAAAAAAATTTATTACTTTTCCTACACAAATTAATTCATCCATTACGCACCTCATACATTAATATACTAGCAGCTACTCCAACATTTAAAGATTCACAATTTTTATTCATATTGATAAAAACAAACTTATCACATAAATCTTTTACTTCTTTACTAAGCCCGCTTCCTTCACTTCCAAGAACTAAAGCAATTGCTTTCTTATCCAAAGATTTTATGTCTTCACCCGCATTTACATCCGTTCCAACTATTTTATAATTCATATCCTTTAATTTAGGAATATATTCAATTAAATTTCTTCTTAAAACATTAATATGAAAAATCATTCCTTCAGTTGCTCTGATTACTTTGGGGTTATATAAATCAACACATGTATCTCCCAAAATGATATTGGTAAAATCAAATGCTATTCCAGAGCGAATAATTGTCCCTAAGTTACCTGGATCTTGAATACCATCAAGCACTAAAATATTGCCACTTAAAGCCTCTTCTGGAATAAATCTCACAACTGCAGCATTTTTACAAATTGAAGCTTGAGAACTTATCTTTTTCATAATTTCAGGACTTACCAAATAATCCGCATTTTTATCTTCTACACTAATAGTTTCTAATACAAGATTTTGTTTTTTGGCTTCAATTATTAAATGATCCCCTTCAATTAAAAATCTTCTTTCTTTATCTCTAAATTTCTTATCTTTTAAACTGACCCAATATTTGACATGTTCATTTTGTAAACTTGTTATTTTCATCTAATACCTCAATTTCTTTCTTGCTTCTTTATAATTAGGATAAGCTTGCCCTACTAAAGCCCAAAAATTTTTACTATGATTGCCTTCAAAAAAATGACAAAGTTCATGAATAATTACATAATCTAACAGCTCTATTTCCTTTTTTAGCAATTCTGTATTTAGAGTAACTGTTTTTTTGGCAGTATTACAAACTCCCCAGCGAGTACGCATTTTTCGAAACTTTAAAGTAAACTCTGGCAAGCGAGAAAAACATTTCTTAGCAATTTCAACTTCTTTAGTAAATATTTCAACCACCTTATCTTGATAAAATTTTTCAAGAACTTTTAGTGAAGGTGTATAAACATATTTATCATCAAACGTAACTTCATCAACATCTTCTTTTATTTCAATATAATATTTTTTACCTAAATACCAAAATTTGTCGTCATCTTTACATTTGTCTTCCATTTTTTCATACATATTTAAAATATCTTTTTCATTTTCTGAAATAAGTTTTAATATATTATTGCTACTTAAAAACATTGGAGCATTAACATATAGCTTCAAATCTTCTTTAACTCGAAAATAAATATTTTTATTATTCTTTCGATTAACGATAACTTCTAATTCTAATCCATTACTTGCTTTGTATTTCATTTTTTATACATCCCTTATTTCCAGTTATTTTTTTAATAATTGGTTTATTGACTAATTCAACTGCTAAATTCCTTTATCTCATTATCAGTTCCTATTTAATTTTACCA
>CAZEMQ010000094.1:0-4137 GCA_964513435.1 uncultured Muribaculaceae bacterium | reverse complement strand
GTGTGGAAATCCAAACTATTGGAGCTGGTTCTCTAAATCAAGCAATCAAAGGAGTAGCAATAGCTAGGGGATTTGTAGCCCCTAGTGGTGATAATTTAGTAGTTATACCAGCATTTAATGATGTGGTAATTAATGGCGAAGCTAAAACTGCGATGAAATTAATTGTAACTAAAAAATAAGCTGACTAATTAGTTGGCTTTTTAAATGCTAAATTAATATAATACACCTAGAACTAAACAGAAAAATAGCTTATAATATTAATAAGGTGATGCTCATGAATGAAATCATACTAGAAAATATAGATGGTAATAAAATAAAGGCCAATTATAGTTTCACTTATTTTGATTATGGTTTTGGTAAGAATTATAATTCAATTGATAATGACTTACCAGGTGATGAAATATGTCAATAATAACATTGCGAGATGTTAGTAAATCCTTTAAAGATAATTTGGTACTTGATAAGGTAAATTTAGATATTAATGCTGGAGAAAGAATTGGCATTATTGGTGTTAATGGTTCTGGTAAATCAACTTTAATAAAAATTATTTTAGGTTTAGAAGGCACTGATAATGGCAAAGTAGAAATATCTTCTAGTTTAAGTGTTGGTTATCTAAAACAAGCAACCGAATATAATCTTGATGACTTTATTGATATTAGTAGTGATAAAAGTGATATTTCCGATTTTTTAAAAACTAATAGTGAGTTAAAGATTATAAATGATATTGAATATAATAACGAAAGACTTAGCAATCTATCAGGTGGAGAAAGAACCAAAATGGCCTTATCAGCAATATTAGCTAAATCTCCATCGATATTATTACTTGATGAACCAACTAATCATATGGATATTGATGGAATAAACTGGTTAGTTGAAAGAATTAAACATTATAAGGGAACAGTGTTAATAGTTTCCCATGATAGGTATTTCCTAAATGCCACCATTAATAAAATAATTGAAATAGAAAGAAGTCATATAAATACATATTATGGTAATTATGATGATTATCAAGAACAAAAATCTCAAGAAATAGCAGCTTTAAAAGCTAGATATGAATTGCAACAAAAACAAGACAGAAAAATTGCAAAAGAAATAAGTCAATTGAATCAGTGGTCGATGAAAGGCGAACGAGAAGCTAGTAAACAAGGTGGCAGTAGAAGTGATGCTAAAGTTAAAGGAGTTAAGACTAACGCTCAGAGAAAAGCTGCCAAAATTGGTAGAGCTGCTGAAAACAAGAAAAATCGTTTGGAGCAAATGCGAAAAGATTACATTGAAAAACCATATGAAGAAAAAGATATAAATTTTAGTTTTCATGGAAATGCTAGCGGAACAAATTGTCTTATCAGAATTACAGATTTATCGAAATCATTTGATAATCGAAATTTATTCTCTTATGTTAATTTAGTGGTAAATAATAATGAAAAAATAGGATTAATCGGTCCGAACGGATGTGGTAAATCAACATTAATTAAAATTATAATGGGGCAAGAAAAAGCTTTTCGTGGTGAAGTATGGAAGACTCCATCTTTGAATGTTGCTTATATGTCGCAAGATGTATTTGATTTAGATGAAGAAAAAACAATATTTGAAATGGCTAACATATACAATCAAGAAAAGAGGCAATTCTTTTTTAGTAATTTAGTTAATATGGGATTTAATAGAGAATTTTTTAAAAATAAAATTAAGACATTAAGCCTAGGTCAAAGAATGCGTATAAAATTAGTTCAAATAATATTAGAAGATTATAATTTATTGATTTTAGATGAACCGACAAATCATTTAGATTTACCAAACAAAATGGAATTAGAAAGGGCTTTAATACAGTTCCCAGGATCTATTATTATTGCTACTCATGATCAGTATTTATTATCAAAAGTGGTTAATAAATTATTTGTTTTTCAAAACAATACTATAAGCCGATTAGAATATAGTTTTGACGAATACATGGAAAAAAAAGATAAAAGTTGAACTGTCTAACTTTAAGACGAGATAGCATCGTCGAAAAGCAAAATAACCATATTAAGAATGTTATTTTTTGCTTTCCCATCTCGCATAAATACCACAAGGTAGTATTAAATTACTGTTTTTAACAGGCAATCCTAACTCATCACTAGATACAAAGCCTTTAAACTTTGTGTTAATTCTTAAGTATAGTAAATCTTCTAAGATTGTTTTTGATATGCCTGTAGTATAGGAATTAATAATAAATAATAAAGGATCATCACTTAACAAAAGGCTTGTGTCCTTAACTAAAGCATCTAAATCTTCTTCAATACTCCATACTTCATTTTTAGCTCCTCTTCCGAATGAAGGAGGATCCATAATTATAATATCGTATTTATTTCCCCTTCTAATTTCTCTTTTGACAAATTTCCGAACATCATCAACTAGAAACCTAATGTCGGCATTTTCTAAAGCATTTAAACGAACATTTTCTTTAGCCCATTCAATCATTCCTCTTGAGGAGTCCACATGAACAACACTAGCTTGCTCTTTTAGGGCTGCTATACTAGAAGCTCCGGTGTAGGCAAATAAGTTTAGGACTTTTACTTTCCGCCTAGCTTCTCTTATTTTTGTACGTATTAAATTCCAATTATAAGCTTGTTCCGGAAATAAACCCGTGTGTTTAAAACCCATCAGTTTTAAATTAAACTTTAAATCTTGATAGTTTATAACCCAAGAAGTAGGCATATTCTTTTTTATTTCCCACTTGCCCCCTCCAGTATTACTTCTCTTGTATAAAGCATGGATATTGTTCCAAATATCCTTGTTCTCATCATGCCATATTACTTGCGGATCAGGTCGACTTAAGATTATTCCTTGCCAAGATTCCAGTTTCTTACCGTCATTTAAAGCTAGAATTTGATAATTGGTAAAATCATTTATTAGTTTCATTTCTTACTCCCCAATATATACGAAACAAGAGGATCGATGGTATCTAAAGCACTATTAACAAAGAAGAAGAAGCCAATAATTATAGTTTGGACTGAGGCCTCATAATAAAGATTGAGACTAGCTAGCAGGCCGGTAGTTAAAAAAGTAAATAAAATAAATAATCGTAATATCCACATTTTGTTTTGGCGATCATGATAAAAGTCCGCTTTTTTTAGTTTGATTAAACACATTAATCCCATCCAGATTAAGAGTACTAAAACCATGTTTTTGGTAGTTAATTTAATTAGAAATAAACTAATTAATGATCCTAAAGAGATAATACTTGTAAATAAACTTTCTAAGTCTTTCTCCTTTATAATGAATAAAAATTGGGTAAACTTTATTAAAGTATAAAAACAAAATATAGTTTTTAAAATAAAATCTAAATCATTTATCTTAAAAGTTGGTAATAATAATATTACACTAGCTAATAACATTAAAGATATACTTGTTACTAAATCTACTAATTCTTTTTTCGTCATATGTATCCACCTCTTCTTTTATAACTATTATCTTTTTAACCCTTCCTCTAATTTATAATTAGGATTTTTAATTAACTCACCTACTATACCATCACCTTTTAAGGGTACAAACCCATAAATATAGTTTGGTAAAATACGATAGGTATCTCCATCAAGATATTGAGCTTGTTCATAATATTTTTGGAATTCATGAGGAATTTTTACGATAAATGCTCCTTGTGAATATTTGTAGGAATGTCCTTTTTTTAAATGATTTACAGCATGAATTATATCACTTGTAAAAGTCAGTGTTGAAGTTAAGTCTGGTGCTTCAGCAATTTTTCTTCCAACTTGCATGGCCCCGCCATTATTGTTTAGTCCTTTCTCAAAGATCTCCCCAATTATTTCTTCTGTTAGAATTGTAAAACCAGTCAAGTGAATTCCAACATCATATCCTAAGAATATTTTTTCACCATTTTCTCTTATATATCCCACATCTTTAAATAACTCTTCTAATTCCCTACCGAGATTTTCAGACATATAACCATAAGAATTAATTTCTTTTATCCACTTTTTATGCCATTTGCTGTATTTGTTATCTAGGGGAATTTGGTATCCCTCTCGTTTTTTTGAGAACATAAATCATCTTCCTTTGTCTATATTTTATCATACTTTTCTTTTATTAGAAAGAATTGTTATTATTTTTCACCGTTTTTCTATAAAACTAAAGACTTTTGGGTAA
>CAZEMQ010000093.1:0-4230 GCA_964513435.1 uncultured Muribaculaceae bacterium | reverse complement strand
GATTCAGTATCAACCATTTCACTAGGTATAGCTATATCCATATAATCAAGTATCGTCGGAGCAACATTCACAAGCGTTCCTGATTCTTTTAACTTAATTTTTTTATCAGCAATAATAAATGGAACTTTACTAGTAGTATGTGTAGTACATACACTACCATCAGGATTAACCATAATATCAGCATTGCCATGATCTGCTAATAAAATCACTTTATAAAAATTATCCTCAGCTTTTTCTAGAATTTTACCTAAACATAAATCAATTGCCATACAAGCTTTAGTTGCTGCCTCCATATTTCCAGTATGACCTACCATATCTGGATTAGCAAAATTCACTAATATAAAATCATAGTCGGCACTCATCGCCCCAACAACTTTTTTTGTAACTTCAACACAACTCATCTCTGGCTTTAAATCATAAGTTGCAACACTAGGGCTAGGAACATGAATTTTATCACATTTATTAATCTTACCATCATATCCACCATCAAAAAAATATGTAACATGAGGGAACTTTTCTGATTCAGCAATTCTCGCTTGAGTAAAATCAAGTTCACTTAAATAAATTCCTAAAGGGTGCGTAACATCTGGTTGTTCAATAAAATTCAAAGTTTTTATCTTTTTATCGACTGGCAAAAAACTAAAAACAGTCACATCACTTAAATCATTCACTGCAAATTCATTAAACGTATCAGAATTAACAATAGTATTTAATATTTGTTTTGCCCTATCAGCTCGATAATTCATCCAAATAAGAACATCGCCATTTTTTATCATATCATAAGATAATCTAATCGGTTTAATAAATTCATCAGTTACACCATCTTCATAACTTTTATTAATACTTTTTTCTACATCCAAAGAACTTAGCCCTTTACTATTTACTACTAAATCATAATAAATCTTAGTTCTATCCCAGTTTTCATCTCTATCCATTGCATAATATCTACCACAAACAGTTGCGATATTACCTATATTATTATTTTCCGCAATAACCTTTTCTATCATATTTATATATTTATAAGCAGCATGAATATCAGTATCTCTACCATCTGTAATAATATGAAAATGTATTTTAGTAAAACCATTATCAACTAACAATTTATACATTCCTAAAAAATCATCAACACCAGCATGAATATTACCATCACTACAAAGTCCCATTATATGAATATCTTTATCTTTAAGTGTTAATAACTTTTGGATATTTTTACTTTCCATATCAGGCTTTTCTAAAAATTCATTAACTAATATTTCTGGTTGTTTTAATATTCTACCTGCTCCAATAGTCATATGACCAACTTCACTATTACCAGCTTGTCCCTCATTCAATCCAACCGCTAAACCAGAAGCATCTAACAAAGCATGAGGATATTCTTTCCACAAATTATTATAATTTTGCATATTAGCAGCTTTAACTGCATTCCCCTTTTCTTCTTCTCGGTAGCCAAAGCCATCAAAAATAATAGTTAAAATCTTTCTCATATTCGCACCTTCTCTTAATTTACAAGTAAATTCTAACACAAACAGCTATAAAAAACAAGAAAATGAGCAATAATGCCCATTATCCAACTAATTCTTTTTGATGTAATCTAACTCTATCAGCAATAGTAGCCATAAACTCGGAATTAGTAGGCTTACTGCGATCGTAATCTACAGAATTACCAAATATTTCTTCCATAATATTGATATCTCCTCTAACCCAACTAATTTCTATTGCATGTCTTATAGCTCTTTCCACCCTTGAAGCAGTTGTATTAAATTTATTAGCAATTTCTGGATAAATATCCTTAGTCACTAAACTAACAACTTCTTTATTAGTATATAAAAGCATAACACCTTCTCTAATATATTTGTAACCTCTAACATGAGAAGGAATACCTAAATCATGTAATAAAGAGCTTACTTCCACTTCCACACTATAATTTCCTTCATACTTTAAACTATCAGTTTCTTTGTATAAATCAATTATTCTTTCTTCTAACAAATTCATATCAACAGGTTTTAACATATAGTAATTCGCATTAAGTCTTTGAACTTTTTTAATAGTATAGTCATCTTTAAAGCTTGATAATACAATAATCTTTTTATTAATGTTACGACTTTTTAACTCTTCAAGCATTCTAATACCATCAATCTGCGGCAATAAAATATCTAGTATAACCACATCATATTCATCATGATTATTAATCAAGTATGATAAAGCTTCTTTACCATCAGCAAAGTTCCTTACTATCCTAACGTCCTTACTATTTCTAAAGTACTTACTAACACTTCTTAATACCACTTCATTGTCATCAATTACAACAGCATTAATTATTTTATCCATGTGTTTTCCTTTCTTACTGCTAATATTCTTTTTGTGCACATGAGTAAATTATAAAATAAAAACATACAAAAAGCTACAAAAAAACATGTCGAATTATGTAAATCGATGTAAATACTTGTCACTTTATGTCGAAAACTACCAATTATTTCTTTTAATTTCAAGAAAAGTAACTATTTTTCTAATGTTGATAACATATCAATAACATTTGTTACTTTTAAACTAGCACCACCAACTAGAAAACCATCTACAAATTTAATCTTGTTTATTTCTTCTATGTTTTCCATATTAACACTGCCGCCATATAAAACATCTAATCTTTCATCATATTTTTCTTCTACAATATCTTTAATAAACTCAATATTGTCTCTAATCTCTTTTATCTGAGGAACATTACCAGTACCAATTGCCCAAACAGGTTCATAAGCAATAATTATATTTTTAACTTCAACATTATTAAGAACTTCACTTATTTGTTGCTCTAATACCATATATGTATTGCCTTCCTCTTTTTCTTTAGCATTTTCCCCAATACAATAAATTACTTTAATATTATTTTCTATAGCATTATTTATTTTATTAATAAAATCTATATTTATTTCATTTTTATATTCTCTTCTTTCACTATGCCCCACTATTACATATTCTATTCCTAAACTTTTAAGTTGTTCTCCAGTTACTTCACCAGTAATAGTTTTATCCATAAATGAAGAAATATCTTGTGTACCAATACTATAACCATTTCTATCAAAAAAAGCCAAAAACGGTAAAGATGGGCATAAAACCAACTTTACCTTTTTAGTGCTTAATTCACTAAGTGTATTATTATATTTAACAATATCATCTTTAACTAATTTATTTTTAAAATTACATACCAAATATTTCATACTATTCCATCCACCCTAATGCTTCCAAAGTTCCATCAGCAATAAATTCCAAAGTTGCTCCACCACCACTTGACATAAAATCAAATTCATAACCAAATTTTTTCGCAGCTGAAACAGTATCTCCACCACCAACAATAACCCTCTTAGTACTATACTTTAATATTTTAAACAAACCAATTGTCCCTTCAGTAAATCGATCATCTTCAAATTTACCACTAGTACCATTGACAAATATTAACTCAGCATTATCGATATATTTTTTATACAAGTCTAAACTTTTATTTCCGATGTCATATATTGCTCCATCATCAATAGTAAAATCAATTGGTAATATTATTTTATTTTTATATTTATGTAATAATTCTCTTAATTCATTAATAATTACCTCATCACTAGTCGCTACACTAGAACCGACATCATTACCTTGAGCTTTTAAGAATGAATTAGCAATTCCTCCACCAGTAAGAAGATAATCACATCTTTCAAGTATTGATTTAATAATAGGTAGCTTATCATCTACTTTAGCTCCTCCCATAAAAACAACGAAAGGATGCGGAGTATCATAAACTAAAACACTCAAATTCGTAAGTTCTTCTTCCACTAGAAAGCCAATACAGTTTGGCAAAAACTTGGCAATTCCTGCAGTTGAAGCATGTGCTCTATGCATAGACCCAAAAGCATCGTTGACATAGACTTCTCCCAAACTAGCCCAATACTTAGCTAAATCCAAATTATTTTTACTTTCTAGTTTTTCAGGGTAGTCCATAATTCTAGTGTTCTCTAGTAATATTACATCTCCATTATCACTAGAATCAACAAATTCTTTTACTTTACTACCACTACATTTATCAACAAATTTAACTTCTATTTGCAATAAATTAGCTAATTCCCTTGCAACATATTTCAAGGAATTTTTCCTTTTGTCTTCTTCACTTTTAACTCTACCAAAATGGCTTAATATTACTATTTTACAATTATGCTTTAACAAATAATTTATAGTATCCAAACTTTTAACAAT
>CAZEMQ010000092.1:0-4285 GCA_964513435.1 uncultured Muribaculaceae bacterium | reverse complement strand
GATTTCATCATCTTAACTCTTAATAGCGTTAAAAAGCTTCCGCCATACTTTGCCACTAGAATAATTTAAAATACCTGTTTTATATACTTTTAAACCAACTTTTAACAGAACATAAACGAACAATATTAAGATAATCACCGATACAATCATATCAAATATTGTTATTTGTCCTAACATAAACAATGTCGGTGAAATAAATACTGATAAAAATGGTATATATGAAACAATTCTAATAAACAAAGAGCCATCAAACATCGCAGCCATTATTGCTAAATAATAACCTACAACTGATATCAGTACTACTGGTGATTGTAGTTGATTAAAATCTTCAATATTAACAGTCACTGATGCAAGTACTCCAGCTACTAAAGCATAAGCTATAAATGATAAAATAATTAATACAATGGTTATTGGTATTACAATTAAAAACAAATTCATAGATCCCATGCTCATTAATGGCTCTAAATAGCTTGATAAATCAATTGATGAAGTTATGGATGCTCCCCCAATAAAAGCACTAAGCAGTATGCCAACTAAACAGTATAAAATCAACAATAATCCTTGAACAATTACAAAAAGATTACTTGCCAACACTTTGGATAATAAATGTGCTTTCGGAGAGACATTACCAATAATTATTTCCATACTTCTAGTTGTCTTCTCTTCACAAATTTCTCCTCCAACCATTTGAACTAAAAAGGTGATTAACATGAAAAATGGTAAAATCAAAGTTGGAAAAATACTAGTTATAACTAAATCCATATTTTCATCAGTATCTGTAGTATCATTTAAAATAGTTCTATCAATAGTAATCGTCGCCGAAATATTAGCTAAAATATTGACATCAATATTAGCTAAAGTCATACCTACAGTAGTTTTAGTAGAGTTTAAAGCTTGTTGAATTATTTGATAAGTCAATGAATCAATCTTATTATTACTAATCATTTGAACAGTTAAATATTCATCATCACTACTGTTTATTACAATTACTACTTCTTCATCACTTAAATCCGTAGTTATTTCATCAACTGACTCATCACTCAAACTAACACTAATATCTTCTTCATCCGCATAAACATCCATATTAGCTTTAAATAAATCATATACACCTGCATTGTCAACTACTAATACATCGATTTTAGAATCAAAGCTTCCTCCGAAAAACTCAATAATCGTAGAAATATTAAGCAAAGCAACAATTACCACTAATAAAATAATATTTGTAATAACAAACCATTTAGTTTTAACCTTCTTTGCAAAACTAAGTTTAGTTAAATACCAAAATTTCTTACTCATGGATACCTCCAACTGCAAAAATAAATATTTCATTTAAACTAGGACTTACAACATCATATCTCATAATATTAGAATTTTTAACAATATTAAATATTTTCGGAGCAACATCTTTATTTTCAATCTTCACTTCATATTCTCCCCGAATTTTTTCAACACTTAATACTCCTTTAACCTTCTTTATTTTATCAATATCGATATCTTCACCTTTAATTAGTACTGTCTTTTTTGCAAAATCTTCTTTAATATCTTCTAAATTACCATTTAAAATACTTTTTCCTTTAACTAACAAAATAAGTTTTTCACAAAAATCTTCAATATATTCCATTTGATGTGATGAAAAAATAATCATACACCCCTTTTCTTTTAATGAATATATTGCATCTTTTAATAACTTAACATTTATTGGGTCAAGCCCAGTAAATGGTTCATCTAATATCAATAAATCTGGTTCGTTTATAACAGAAGAAATAAATTGAATTTTCTGTTGATTACCTTTAGATAATTCTTTGATCTTTCTATTTTTATAATTAGTTATTTCAAAATGTTCTAACCAATAATCTAATCTTTTATCAATCGTTTCTTTATCCAATCCTTTTAAAGTACCATAAAATTCAATTTGTTCTTGTACACTTAGTTTAGTAAGAAGACTTCTTTCTTCAGTTACAAACCCAATTCTATTCGTAATACTATAATCAATTTTTTTATTATTTAAAGTAACTTCCCCACTATCTGCATCTAAAAGTCCCATAATAATTCTAAATGTAGTTGTTTTACCAGCCCCATTTTCTCCCAAAAGTCCAAATATTTCCCCTTTATTGACTTCAAAAGAAAGGTTATCTACTGCAACAACATCACCGTATTTTTTTGTGATATTCTTAATTTTTAACATAACAATTCAATTATCCTTTCCGAACATAGAAACATAAATTTTTTAGTTCTTTTGTAAGTAATTTCATCATATCATGCCTAAATATAGTTGTCAATAAAATAACAAAAAAAGAGGTAATCCTCTTTAATAAAATGCACCGCCCCAAATAATGGCAAGAAGAATAAATAGTATCAATACAACAAAAGCATAATTTGCAGTAAATCCACTTCCACTACATGGGTCGCAATCCCTTTTAGGACAACTCACAATTTAACCTCCTTTGATTTATTTAAATAAAGGCCCCTACTATAATAATTAAAAGAATGAATATTACCAAAATTATTGCTGCACCAAGGCCATTTCCACATTGATTCACAAATCATTCCTCCTTTATTTGTCTTTTCATTAGTATATTATGGTTAGTTTTTAGAAGTGTGAGTGTTTTTTCCTGTTAAAAATTAGCTATTTTCTTGTATTTAATTCTTTTTCTTGCTATAATATTTTTGGAAAAGGAGAATAATATGAAGAAAAAATTAATTGGATTATGTGCGATTTTACTTTTAACTAGTGGTTGTGGTAAGATACCAACATTAGAAAATGGTCAAGAAGCTATTGTAACATTTGAAAATGGCGATATGATTAGTGTCGATGATTTTTATGAAATGATTAAGGACACATATGGGCTTGAAACATTAATAAATATGATTGATACTTATGTTTTGGAAAGTGAATTTCCTGATTACATAGACACCGCTAAAGAACAAGGAGATGCCTATGTTAATATGTATATTGAAATGTATGGTAGTGAAGATGATTTGCTATATGCCCTACAATCAAGTGGAAGTTTTCAAACAATCGAAGCATTTAGTAATTATTGGTACTTAGCTTTCATGCAAAGTCATGCTATTGAAGAATATGCTAAATTACAAATTACTGATGATGAAATTGAAGAGTATTACAATGATGAAATAATCGGCGACATGGAAATTAATCACATTTTGATAACTCCAAATGTCGATGATGATTCTACTGATGATGAAATTACCGAAGCTGAAGAAGCAGCTCAAGAAACTATTGAAGAAATAATTAGTTTATTAGATGAAGCTGCAGCAAACGGTGAAGATATTGAAGAAGTATTCGCAGAATTAGCGAGTGAATATTCTGAAGATGAATCTACTAAAGATGATGGTGGTTCACTAGGAAGAATCAATTATGGTGATTTAAGCAGTTCGTATGATGAACTTATCGCTGCTGCTGTAAAACTTGATGATGGTGAATATTCAACAGAAGTTATTACGACAGAATTAGGATATCATGTAATATTGAAAGTTCAAAGTTATGAAAAAGATGATTTAGAAGATGTTGAAGATGAAATAATTGAAACATTAGCAACTGAGTATATCAACGATAACGACGATGTTGGAATTAAAGCATTACAACACTATCGTAATGCATATGGCATGGATATTGTTGATGATGAATTAAGCAAACAGTATTCAACTTACATTTCCAATTTATTACTACAATTACAAGGAACAACAAGTAGTTGATATTAAAATAAAGAAGTGGCAAGTCGCTACTTCTTTTCATTTTATTTAAACATGTGTGAAAAAACAACAAACTAAAGATTTTAGATTTAAAAGACTTAATTAAAGCTAACTACTATTATTTTTGGAAACTTAAAAGAGTGATAAAATTTCTTCCATCACTCCTTTCAGTTTAAGAACCTATTTCTTTATTAACTGCCCATGTTTGTTATATCTGGAGCTGGACATTTACCACCGAATGGTTCCAATAAACAAACTCGACAATTGGTAAAATCACTATCTGTAAATAATTCACTTGCATCATTAATTAATGATAATAAAAAGTTAAGTATAGTTGGTATTAAAAATATTATTACAGCAATAATTATTCTTCTAGCTAAAGCCATCGCCGCTTCTTGAGGAGCTTTATCATCATTTGACATTACTGCCTTAGCAAAATCTATACTTCCTAAAACCATTAACAACAACGGAACTAAGTATTTCGCAATATATAATATGTAACCAACAACCTGAAAAGTTATTAGAACCCCATCCTGGCTACAAAAATCAATGGGTGTAATTTGCAAATCTTCTA
>CAZEMQ010000091.1:0-4331 GCA_964513435.1 uncultured Muribaculaceae bacterium | reverse complement strand
ATATGAAAGATGTAGTAATTATTGGGGCAGGACCTGCGGGTTTATTTGCGGCATATGAACTTATTAGTAATAATCCAAAACTTAAAATAACCCTTTTAGATCAAGGATTTTTAGCTAATAACAGACATTGTCCGATGAATGAGAAAAAAATTCCGTGCATCAATTGTAAGCCTTGTAATATTATGGCGGGTTTTGGAGGAGCAGGAACATTTTCTGATGGCAAGTTAAACTTTATTCCTAAGCTTGGAAAAAGTAATCTTTATAAGTACATGAGCATTAGCGAAGCAGAAGAATTAATTGATTATACTGAAGCTATATTTTCAAAATTTGGGATGGATAGTGAGATTTATCCAAGTAATATGGATGATGCTTTAGAAATCAAAGAAAAAGTTGCCCAAGCGGGGGCTAATCTTTTGATAATTAAACAAAAACACTTAGGAAGTGATAACTTGCCAAAATACATCCATGATTTTACTGAGTATTTAAAAAATAAGGGGATAGAAATTCTTGAACGTTGTGAAATAATTGATTATGAAAAAGAAAAAGATTATTATAAATTAAATGGAAAATTAAATAACAAAGAATATAATGTTACTACTAAAAATATTATTATTGCACCAGGTAGAACTGGTGCTAAGTGGATTCAAGAGATTGCTGATAAACACAATATTCCATATGTATCTCAAAGTATCGAAATTGGTGTTAGAGTAGAGGTAAGAAAAGAAATATTAGATAGTATTACTAGTATAATTTATGATCCTAGTATATTTATTAAAACTAGGACTTATGATGATGAAATTAGAACATTTTGTACTAATCCTGGAGGATATGTAACTAAGGAAAACTATTATGGTTATATATGTGTTAATGGTCATGCTTTAAAATCTAAAAAAAGTAATAATTCTAATTTTGCTTTTATTTCTAAAATAAATTTGACTGAGCCAGTTACTAATACTAGAGAATATGGTGAATCAATTGCTAAGATTGCTAATACTCTAGGGGGTGGTAAACCAATAGTACAGATACTTAAAGATTTAAAAAGAGGAAGAAGAAGTACTGAATCTAGAATTAATAAAGGTTTTATTGAACCGACACTTAAAGATTGTGTTGCTGGAGATTTAGCTTTGGTTTTACCACATCGTATTATTACTAATATTTTAGAAGGTTTAGAAACACTTAATAAAATAATACCTGGTGTTGCTAATGATGAAACGCTTTTATATGGTCCAGAAATAAAATTTTTTAGCAATGAAATTGAAACCGATAATAACATGAAACTAGCGGGGGAAAACATCTATTTTATTGGTGATGGAGCTGGTAAGGCTGGTAATATTGTAACTGCTGCTGCAACAGGAGTAGTTGCTGCTAAAGATATTTTGAGGCATTAAAATTACTTGAATAATTACGATAATTTTGATACATCATATAGTGGTACCCAAAGTGGTGGGTAGCATCTACTTGAATGTGGGCGCTATGTTTAGCGTCTTTTTTTATTAGCAATTAAGCTAAATATAATAATTATCATTACTAAAATTCATTATCGCTCAAGACCTTGCTTTTCTTTCACTTGCAATTCATCAAAAATTGGCAAATGAAAATTTTAATAATTAGCACCCGATGTTGACAAGTGCTAATTATGGTGTTACAATACAATTGAAAAAGGAGTGATATAAAATGTATCCAGATAATAATGAAGAATTAAAAGATGTTTTAAATAAATATGGACGGGATATAACTAAGAGTGTTAAAGACAATAAAGTTGATCCCGTTATTGGACGTGATGAAGAAATAAGAAATGTTATAAGAATATTATCACGTAAAAGTAAGAATAATCCCGTTTTAATTGGGGAACCTGGAGTAGGTAAAACTGCCATAGTTGAAGGGCTTGCTCAAAGGATTGTAGCTGGTGATGTTCCTAATAGTTTAAAAGACCATACTATTTGGGAACTTGATTTAGGGTCTTTAGTAGCTGGTGCTAAATATCGTGGGGAATTTGAAGAAAGATTAAAAGCTGTCTTGAAGGAAATAAAGGATAGTGATGGTAATATCATTATGTTTATCGATGAAATTCATATGATTGTTGGAGCTGGAGATACTGGAGCTATGGATGTATCTAATATGTTAAAACCAATGCTTGCTCGAGGTGAAATTCATGTTATTGGGGCAACAACATTAAATGAATATCGTAAATTTATTGAACGTGATGGAGCTTTAGAAAGAAGATTTCAAAAAGTATTAGTAAGTGAACCAAATGTTGAAGATACTATTACAATTCTTCGAGGGTTAAAAGAAAGATTTGAAATATTTCACGGAGTAACAATAAAGGATAGTGCTTTAGTTGCAGCAGCAACTTTATCAGATAGATATATCACAGATAGATTTTTGCCAGATAAAGCAATTGATTTAGTAGATGAAGCTTGTGCCACAATTAAAATGCAACTTGATTCTGTTCCAGTTGAATTGGATTCTCTTATTAGAAAGATAATGAGCTTGGAAATAGAAAAACAAGCTTTGCGAAAAGAAAAAGATGAACTAAGTCGAGAAAGATTATCTAAAATAGATGAAGAGCTTGAAGGGTTAAAAGAAGAAGAAAAACAAATGCGAGCTAAATGGGAAGAAGAAAAGAAAGAAAAAGAAGAAATTAATAAAAAGAAAGAAGAATTAGAACGGGCAAGATTTGATTTAACTACAGCTGAAAATAACTATGACTTAGAAACTAGTGCTAGACTTCGTCATGGAACAATACCAAAACTTGAACAAGAATTAAAAATTTTGCAAGATAATAATCAAAATAGCATATTATCAGATGTTGTAGATGAAGAAGGCATTGCTGAGATTATATCTCGTTGGACTCATATCCCAGTTGCTAAACTTGTAAGTAGTGAAAAAGATAAGCTTCTTCATTTGTATGATAGATTAAAACTTCGAGTTATGGGACAAGATGATGCTTTAACTCTTGTCAGTGAAGCTATCATTAGAGCAAGAAGTGGAATAAAAGACCCAACTAAACCAATCGGTTCATTTATCTTTTTAGGACCAACTGGAGTAGGTAAAACAGAAGTAGCTAAAGCACTAGCTTATGAGTTGTTTGATGATGAAAAACATATGATTAGAATTGATTGCTCAGAATATATGGAAGCTTTCAATGTTTCTCGTTTAGTTGGAGCTCCTCCAGGATATGTTGGATATGATGAAGGCGGGGAGTTAACTGAGGCAGTCAGAAGAAATCCTTATTCAATAGTATTGTTCGATGAAATAGAAAAAGCACATAAAGATGTCTTTAATATATTGCTTCAAATACTAGATGATGGGCGTCTTACTGATTCTCAAGGAAGAACAGTAGACTTTAAAAATACCATAATTATTATGACAAGTAATTTAGGTAGTGAATATATACTAGAAGGCTTAGAAAATGCTCATGAAATGGTGATGAATGAGCTAAAAAATGAGTTTAGACCAGAATTTATCAATCGTATTGATGAAATAATTATATTTAATTCTTTAAAGAAAGATGTTATTGGAGATATAGTTGATAAGATAATTAAAGAAATAAATGACAGATTAGAACTTAATTATCTACATGTTGAAATAACTAAAGAAGTAAAAGAAAAAGTAATTTCTGAATCATACGATGAAAGATATGGAGCAAGACCAATAAGAAGATATATTACCAAAAATATTGAAACATTACTTGCACATAAGTTAATTGACTCTGATATTTCTGTTGGGGCAACACTATTGGTGGATTTAGAAAATGATGAATATACTATAAAAATTAATAACCACTAATAGCAATATTTATTTGACGCGAAGTCGTAGGCTAAAAAAATTCAACCATTTTGGATTGAATTTTTTTGTGCTTGTGTGAAAAAGAATTTTGTTTTATACTATATATAGAATAGTTGGTGGTAGTTAATGAAAGTCAAAAAAAATTTACTGTTATTATCAATTGGAGCAATAATATTGATTGTGGTAATTCTCGGAGTAACATATGCATATTTCATGTCTAAAAATTATAGCAATAATTCATTCTCAACAAATACAACATTTGGTAACTTTGCTGAATACATAATGAATTTATACACAAGTGATGGGGAAAATGATTTATATTATCATGATGGGGTTGGTGATTATGATAATGCAAGATATGAAGCAGGGGACAATTCTTACAGATATGCAGGAGCAGACCCAAATAACTATGTGTGCTTTGGTTCAGATGCTGATACATGTCCATATGATAATTTATACCGAATAATAGGAGTATTTGATGATGGTGATGGATATCAAATAAAACTAATCAAGTATGATTATGCAACAGCAGAACAATTGGG
>CAZEMQ010000090.1:0-4418 GCA_964513435.1 uncultured Muribaculaceae bacterium | reverse complement strand
CCTAAAAGGACTAAGTGTTAATTATATGATTAATATATGATAATTTCTTAAGTTTTAATTATTGCAGTGGTTGATTATTTTGAGTGTCATTTGGACTATTAACATTGCCAGCTTGAGCATTTATATTTTGGGCATTATTATTTGCGCCATTATTAACTATTGTATTTTTATTTAAAGCATCTGCTAAAGATAGATTGCCACTCATATTTTTTAAACTTTCAATATCCACCTTTTCTTCTTCTATATCAATTTTTTTATTATTTATTTTAAATGGTGATGTTTTTTTGCGTTTTCTTTCAACAAAATATCCAACTAAGGCAAATAACAATAAAAGTGTTATTACTATCCATAGTATATACCAATCTGCTAAAAAATCTAAAAGTTTTTCCATGTCAATCCTCCTTATTATTCTATTACTAATGATTGTCCCTTTGGTTGAATTTGAATAAATGTATTACCATCGTTAACAGTTAATTCTTCTCCGTTTTCTAAATAATATTTAGTTTGAGAAGAGCGACTTGATTTTACCCATTTTATCGGAACTGCATAACCATTACTAATATAATAGCCTGTTCCACTTCCAACATTTTCTAATTCCTGTCTTCCTTTGTCTTCTCCATCATTTAAAGTATAATTATTAACCTGATAAGTTATAATATTTTTAAATGTATACTGCTCTTTTGTAACGTAATCAGTATGAGCGGTACCGTTTACATATCTTTTATATGTTTGGCTTTCAGAATCATATTCATAACTAGAAGTAATACTACTAGAATATTTTATACTTACTGAAGAAGCACTAATAGCACCATCAAGAGAAGATAAATCAATTTCATCAATACTATAATTCAAAAGATAATCTCCAGTTCTTTCAGTTCGCAAGTTTTTTAATCCGCTTTCTAAAAGTTCTATGCTTGTGAAAAGGCGATGTTCTGAAGCTACATTTAAACTTGTATCACGCCAGCCAGTTTTGGTTTCAGAAACTTCTATTCGATCAATTCCTAAAGTTGTAAAATCACTTTGAGCTTGCGGACTTTGACCATTATGAACATATATTGCATCATTTTCTAAAGCATAATCTAAAAAATAATGCCTTGCACTTCTAACAGAACCTATTCTACTAGTATCCTGATCTAAAAATAATGCCATATAACGAGTTATTCCACCTTCAACAATTATTTCATATATAATGTAGGCATCTTGAAGTCCACTTTGATATTGACGAGCTACATTAATATTGTTAATCATTATCGCATAAGGTCTGCTGGTTGAATCTTCATCAACTATTTGTAATTTTTTTACTTCTTGGGTTTCTTCTAGTTCCTGTCCATTATCTTCTTGTGAACTCTTTTTAGAATTTAAAAGCACTACAGTTAAAATAATAGCAGTAATAATTACTAAAAGTACTATACCAATTATAATAAGTTTTTTCTTATTTATCTTGCCAATCCTAATTCTCCTTGCCATACTACCTCCGTCGGTTCATTTCTCGCATTTGATCTTTTTTCTTAATACTTTCTCTTTTGTCATATAACTTTTTACCTCTGGCTACTCCAATTAATATTTTAGCCTTGCCATTTTTTATATACACTTTTAACGGTATTAATGTATAGCCTTCTTTTTTAACACTTTCCAATAATTTCTTTATTTCTTTTTTATGTAATAACAATTTCCGTTCTCTACTAGGGTCATGATTGAATATACTTCCCGATTCATACTTTTCAATAAACATATTTATAATATATATTTCATTATCCTTGATACGTATATAAGCATCACTTATATCTATTGAACCTTTGCGAATAGATTTTATTTCTGTTCCTACCAAGACAATTCCAGCTTCAAGTTCCGATTCTATAAAATAATTAAAATATGCCTTCTTATTTTTTATCTCCATTTTTATCCCCCACTATTTCAAAATCAATGGTACTATTTTCTTTATTAGCAGCAGTAACAACAATTGTTACCACATCGCCGATGCGATACTTTTTGCCTTTGTCTTCTCTAACTAAAGACAATATTTCAGGTACATATTCGTAGTAACCATCTAAAGTGCTTATATGTACTAAACCTTGAATCAAATTATCCAATTCAACAAAAAATCCAAAGTTGGTTACTCCACTTATAATTCCCGTATATTGTTCACCGATATGATCCATCATGTATTCTGCCATCTTCATCGATAAGACACTTCGTTCCGCTTCAAGTGCTGCAACTTCTGCTTCACTTGAATTAGATGCTACATCGATTAAATATTTTTGATTAAAGTTAACTGTTTCTAAATCTACTCTTTTTTCAAATAAATATGTTCTTAATAAACGATGTACTGTCAAATCTGGAAAACGACGTATTGGGCTAGTAAAATGTGTATAATTTTTTAAGGCCAACCCAAAATGCCCTATATTATTTGTACTGTAGATAGCTTTTTTCATACTGCGTAAAAGCATATCAGATAAAATGGTAAACTCTTTTTTATCTCGCAATTCATCCAGTATCTTTTGCATTGTAATTGGAGTCATTTTATTTAAATTGGTATTTATCTTATATCCCATTTGTTGAATTAATTTCTTAAAATCTTCGATTTTTTCTGTATTAGGAATATCATGAACACGATAAATAAATGGTAAATCCATATTACTAATGTGGGTTGCTACAGTTTCGTTGGCAGCTATCATAAAGTCTTCAATTAATTTTTCTCCATCTCCACGTTCTCTTCTTTCAACTCCAATGGCTTTACCATTTTTATCTTGAATTATTTTTGCTTCATCGATACCGAAATCTATATAACCTCGAGATATTTTTTCGGCACGTAAAATATGAGCTAATTCATTCATCAACTTTAATGTATCTACATATAGTTCATATCCTTCTGGAACAATATTCTCCATAAGTATCTTGTTGACATTTGTATAAGTCATTTGCTTTCTAGATTTAATATATGATGGAAATATGTCATAATCAATTACTTTTCCTTGTGGATTAATTGTCATAACACAACTAATTGTAAGCCGAATTACTTCAGGATTTAAAGAGCAAATACCATTTGATAATTGATGGGGTATCATAGGTATTACTGTATCTGCTAGATAGCTAGATGTCCCTCGGTTATAAGCCGCCTCATACAGACTTGAACCTATTTTTACATAATTAGATGCATCAGCAATATGAACTCCTAGTACGTAATTGTCATTGTTTTTTTCAACACTAATTGCATCATCGATATCTTTAGTATCATTACCATCGATAGTAAAAATCATTTCTTGTGTTAAATCACGGCGATTTTTTAACTCTTCTGCACTAACTTCATTAGGTATGCTTTCCAATTCTTTTATTACAGCTTCGCTAAACTCAGTTTCAATTCCATGTCTTATAGCAATTGATAAAATATCCACACCAGGGTCATTTTTATGACCAATTATCTTAGTTACTTGCCCTAAAAACATTCTAGTTCCTATTTCTCTAATCAAAGTAACTACTACTTTATGTCCTTCAACACATTGTTTAAGACTTTCTTTAGTTAGTTTAACAACTATGTTCAACTTTTCATTATCTGGTTTAAATACTAATTTATTCTTAATTTTAATAAGTTCTCCGACAACATTTTTAATGTCTCTTTTTAATATTTTGATAATTCGTCCTTCAAGTTCTCCTTGATATTTCACAAAATCAACTTCGACAAAATCACCATCGATTGCTCCATGTAAAAATTCACTACGAATAAAAACATCATCTTGACCTGCTATTTCCACAAATCCATTGCCATTACGATTTATTCTAATTCGTCCGCACTTTAAAGTTTTAGTATTTTGCATCAAAATAAATTCATGCTTTTTTGATTCATGAATTATTCCATCTTTTACCATTTCTTCAAGAGTATTTTCTAACGTTTCTATGTCCGATATTTTCTTTAGTCCTAATTTTTCATTTATTTGGGTTACACTTTTTGCTTTTGTTTCGTTCTTTAATATTTCTAATATCTTCTCTTTCATTTTTAACCTTCTTTGTATGTACAAATCATTTTATCATTTTCAAAAGTGATTTGAATATAACTTGTTGTATCTTCACTAATCTCGGTGTTTGTTTTAGGATTGATCAAATCAGAATCTAAGTAACCTCTTCCAATTAATGTACTATACTTAATTTTACATAAATTTTCGTAGGCATTGCATATTACTTCAGTAAAATTTTCTGAACTAGCATAATCGCATGCTACTTGAGCAATCTCAGTTTGGAATTCACTGATTTCCTTATTTTTCATTCCACCACAAACTAATACTATCATCAATAAGCTTAGCACAATAATTATTAAAATTAATAAGATTATTAATACCCTTTTTTTATTCTTCATTTTCATCACACTCTAAGTATACCACATTTGTTTAAATTTAAAAATATTTTTATATAGTATAATTGCAAGT
>CAZEMQ010000089.1:0-4459 GCA_964513435.1 uncultured Muribaculaceae bacterium | reverse complement strand
ACCTTGAATATGATAAGCAATAACTAACTGTAAGCGATATGGGGCAAACCTAGTTAAAAACAAAGTCAATTTCATTCTAAACGTTGGAACAATTAACATTTTTCTTTTAAACATTTTATCAATTGCATATTTGGCAACAAATGCTGGATCTATTTCTTTAATTGCAAATTCTCCATGAGCAACTTTATTAAAATTGGTATTTACTGGTCCTGGACATAATGCTGAAATTACTACATTACTTCCCTTATGACGTAATTCTTCATTTATAGCCATAGTAAGTTTAGTTATATAGTTTTTAGTAGCATAATAAGTACTAAGTCGTGGTCCTGCCATAAATCCTGCACTAGAACAAACATTTAATATATATCCAAAATCTTTTTTGATAAAATCTTGCAAAAAAAGCTTTGTTAAAATATGATAAGCCTTGATATTTAAATCAATCATTTCCAATTCTCTATCTAAATCAGTTTTAAAGAATTCTCCAAATAAACCAAATCCAGCATTATTAATCAAAATATCGATTTTATTTTTGGTAAGATTATAAAGTTTATAAACATTTTTTTCTTCCATTAAATCCATAGTTATTATTTTAACATCAACGTCTACTTCATTTTTTATTTTTTCCATTTCCTCTTTATTACGAGCAACAAGAATCAAATCAATCTTTTGACTAGCTAAATAATAAGCCATATGTTTACCTATACCACTCGATGCTCCAGTTATCAAAGCTTTCATAATCAATCCTCCTCAAGAATATTAATTATATTAGGTTGAATTTGTTTTTTACGTGATACTATTTTTGGTAAAAATATACATTGATGAATACTTTTTAAACCAAAACTATCTTGAATAGTATCAGCTGCAGCATCATTATATAAGACATAAGATCCATTTTTTATAACATCTGTTATAAATATTGTAACAATACTATAATTTTGACTAACCATTTCGTTTAATTTAGCAATGAACTCATCAATATTTTCCTTAACAGTATCAATGTCCATTGTCATTATTTGACTTATACCTAAAAGTTTATCTCCCACAACATAAGATTTAAAGTCTGTTTTGATAAGTTCTTCCACACTCTTACCAGCAATTGAACTTGAAGCTTTCATCATTTCTAAACCATAAGTATCAATATCAACTTTGGCAATATTTGCTAATTTTACAGCAGCAAATTTGTCATCTTCAGTTGTAGTTGGACTAGTTAAAATCAAAGTATCAGATAAAATAGCTGATAACATTAACCCAGCAATACTTTTAGGGATTGGAACATGTTGTTCTTTAAACATGTCATAAATCATTGTTGATGTACATCCAACAGGTCGTGAACGAAAATTAATTGGTAAAGTTGTACCAATATCTCCAATATTATGATGGTCAATTATTTCCACAATATCCGCTTCATCTAAGCCATCAACAGATTGAGCAAAATTATTGTGATCTACTAAAATAACCTTTTGTTTTTCATAGTTACTAGAAGTTGTTAATTTAATTAAACCTAAACATTCATTTTTATTATTAACAACTGGATAATTACTATGATTTGTTCGATGGGATATAGTTTTAAAATCAGTATAATAATCTTCTTTATTAACCGTAATTGGATTTTTATTTAAATTAATACTTTTAACAAAATTACTCAATAATATTTTATTAGCAATTTGAAAACTGTCTAATTCTGAAGCTATTATGGTTACTTGATTTTTTTCTGCTTTCTTAATTATCTTTTTATCAAGATTAATGTTAAGTGGTAATATTATTAATTTTACATGAGATTCAATTGCATAATCTAATACCTTATATCTATCTCCCACAATTAAAATATCTTTATTAGATAGGGTTATTTCTTTTTGAATAGTTTTAGCTTGTAACCCTACGATAGATATATCACCAGAAATAAATTCATCAAATTTAGTAATAACTTTAGCATTGAGAGTTTCAATAATATTATCCAATTTTGTATTAACCATTTCTTTATTACCATTGATTAAATACTTAGCAATTTCTTTTAGGGTAACATAACCAGTCAGTTTCTTTTTTTCATCTATCAAAGGTATTGCAGTAATATTTTGCCTCTGCATTAATTTAAATGCTTCATCAATTGATTTATCTTCTAAAATAAATGCCTTCTTATCATACTTTATATTTTTTATTTTTATACGTACGTCATTTAAATAACTAGGAACAGGTATTTTAAAATAGTTCAATACAAATTTAGTTTCATTATTAATATTTCCTAACACTTTAGGAGTTGTTTTTCCTCCTAGTTCATTTTTTAAATATGACAAAGCTATACTTGAACAAACAGAATCAGTATCTGGATTTTTATGTCCAAAAATAAATGTTGTCATTCATCTCACCTCACTACTTTCTAGATTTTACCACAATATTTTATATTTTCAAATACCTTTCATTTCAAATAAAATTTCTCGAAGTTCCATTGCTCTTTCAAAATCTAAATTACGAGCAGCTTCTTTCATCTCATCTTCAATCTGTAAAATCATCTTTTCTTTTTCCTTCTTACTTACTTTTTTCTTCTTATTTTCAACAACCATATTATTTGTTACTACTTCTTTTACTTCTTTTATAATTGTTTTTGGTATTATACCATGTTCTTTATTATATTTTTCTTGAATTTCTCTTCTTCTTTTGGTTTCTTTAATAGCTTCATCCATAGCTTCACTCACAGTATCAGCATACATAATAACTTTACCATTTTCATTACGAGCACATCTACCAATTGTTTGTATTAAACTTCTACTACTACGCAAGAAACCTTGTTTATCAGCATCCAATATACATATTAAACTTACTTCTGGAATATCTAAACCTTCCCGTAAAAGATTGATACCTACTATACAATCATAAGTTCCAAGTCGTAGGTCTTGAATTATTTTAAGACGTTCTAATGTTTTAATTTCACTATGAAGATATGCAACTTTAATATTCATCTCTTTCAAATAATTAGTTAACTCTTCACTCATTCTAATTGTTAATGTCGTGATTAAAACTCTTTCATCTTTCTCAATGCGATTATGAATTTCTGCAATAATATCATCGATTTGCCCTTCAGTTTTTCTTACTTCAATTAGTGGATCAAGTAAACCTGTAGGTCTAATTATTTGTTCGACACATTGGTTATTAGTTTTTTCAAGTTCGTATTCTCCAGGTGTTGCAGATACATAAATTGCTTGATTAATTTTAGCATTAAATTCATCAAATGTAAGCGGTCTGTTATCTAAAGCACTTGGAAGACGAAAGCCATAATCAACCAGTGTCTCTTTTCTTTGTCTATCTCCATTATACATTCCTCGAACTTGAGGAAGTGTTACATGAGATTCATCTACAACGAGCAAGAAATCTTTAGGAAAGAAATCGATTAAACAACTTGGAGTTTCACCAGCTTCACGTAAAGCTAAGTGCCTTGAATAATTTTCAACCCCATTACAAAACCCAGTCTCCCGAAGCATTTCAATATCATAATTTGTTCTTTCTCGCAAGCGTTGTTCTTCAATTAATTTATTTTGACTTTTTAATTCTTCTAATCTTTGTTTTAATTCTTCTTCAATTCTAGTAATTGCTATATCTAATTTCTCTTTACTAGTTACAAAGTGAGATGCTGGTGATACTGTAATACTTTTTTTATTTTTAGTTACCACTCCCGTTAAAGGATCAAATAAGGCAATCGATTCAACAGTATCTTCTTCTAAAGATATGCGAATACCACTAGCATGCTCATTTATTGGAATAATATCAATATTATTTCCTCGAACTCGAAAAGTTCCTCTATGAAAGTCCAAATCACTTCTTTCATAAGTCATATCAATCAATCGATTTAATATTTTATTACGAGATATACTATCTCCAACATTTAAAATTAGCATATTCTTTTCATACTCGGATTTTTCTCCAATACCATAAATACAAGAAACTGATGCTACAACTATTACATCTTCATGATTAATTAAAGCTGAAGTCGCCGCATGACGAAGTTCATCAATTTCATCATTAATTGATGCATCTTTCTCAATATATGTGTCACTACTTGGAACATAAGCTTCTGGTTGATAATAATCATAGTATGAAACAAAATACTCAACATGATTATTTGGAAAAAACTCTTTTAATTCTGCATAGAGTTGACCCGCTAAAGTTTTATTGTGAGCTAAAACTAATGTTGGTTTATTGACATTTTTAATTACATTAGCAATCGTAAATGTCTTACCAGTTCCTGTTGCTCCAAGTAAAACTTGTTCCCTTTCACCATTAGTGATGCCATCAGTAAGCCTTTTAATGGCTTCTGGTTGATCTCCTGAAGGTGCAAACTTTGATACCAAATCAAACATAGTTATCACCACCTTTATTAGTTTTAACAATTTAACATATAAAATAAGCTTTTAAATACCATTACAATACCATGCAAATTTTATAGTGTCAAGAAAATATAAGAAATAAA
>CAZEMQ010000088.1:0-4473 GCA_964513435.1 uncultured Muribaculaceae bacterium | reverse complement strand
GTTCCTATATTTCTTCCTTCATCCATAATTCATTTCCCTCTCTATTATATATTACCATACCTTAAATGTTTTTTCAAGAAAAAAAAACCATTTTAAAAACGGCTTCTTATTCTTCATCTTTAAAAACTTTAATAACTTCTTTTCCATTATAATTTCCACATTTAGTACATGCTCTATGTGGTCTTAATGTTTCTCCACATTTAGGGCAGGTTGTAAGTGCACCAACTTCCTTTTTTAAATGTGTACGACGCATTCTTTTCTTTGTCTTACTAGTTCTTCTAGCTGGAACTGCCATTTTTACTCACCACCTTTAAACAAATCATTTAATTTTGCTAATCGAGGATCAATTTCATCCTCATCACTGCTCTTATTCAATTCCCAACCATCACCTTGTAACTTCACCCCAGATGACTTGGTATAACTAATGGGAACTTCCAATACAATATTTTCCCATAAAAACTCAAGTTTATCAAGTGTATTTTGCATATTTTCTTCAGTTTCGAAAAATTTATCTTGTAAATCTTCCAAATTTCCTGCAATTTTTATATCAATTGGATACAATACCTCTTCCAAAGTGACAGCATCTTCCAAATATAAATCCCCCGTTACTTGCAAATCCACTTCGATATCCTCTGATAAATTATAAAATATTTTACCCTTCACATGAAATTTATCCATTTTCTTTATCATTGTATTTTCATAATACTTAGAATCAAATACAACATCTTCATCTAATGTTATTGGTAAAAGATTTAAATTGATATAATCCATAACATCAAACTCCTATCAAAACTACATAATTATTCTCTAACACTTTAACAACACGATTTTCATTAATATCAATTAAAACATTTCTAGAATCTTCTTCATCAACTAATTCAGCATACAACAAGGTATCATTTACTACAAATGTCGATGCAATAGCTTCACTTCCTAAAATAAAATCATTATTCAAAATATTATTAACACGTAATGAATACTTTTTTAACTGATAATTTCCGTCCTCATCAACAACTTGATACAAAAAATAATTATTTATAATATTTACAAAACTAAATTCTGTTTCATCATCAGACAAAGCATCATTTATATTTGTATTTGTACCATTTGCTACTCGATATGAATAAATTGTATCTCCATTAATATATATAAGATAATCCCCATCTGTTGCTAGCAATCTTTTTTCTCCTAGAGGATATAAAGACATAACTAAGGAACTAGATAAAGTTTCAAAATCAAAGATATAAAATCCAGTTGAACTTTGATAAAATACACAATTATCTCCGAGTAATATTAAATCATTATCTAAACCAGTTGCAATACTTGTTCTTGTACAATCACTGATTAGGCAATACTCCAAAGTCTCTCCATCATAAAATATATAATAATCATCACTAATTAAAATATCTGTAGTATTGCTATAAAAGTCATCTAGTTCATAAAAGTAAAAACTTTCTTCAGTAGCATTATAATTAATTTGATTAATCCCATCAACATAAAGCATCAAATGATTGTTATAATAATACATATTACTCATATTATAAAATGATCTTAATCCTAATTGTACTTCATTATAATCAGAATCTAAGCCCCACAATTGATAATTACCATCTTCATCTACTGCAAAGCCATAATATACATAATCAGTTGGGTAAGTATCATCATAATACTCTTCTTCTTGTTCTGCCTGAAGATTACGCATATAATTTGATAAATTATACATAATTATTATTACAAAAATTAATGCGATTATCGCAACTCCCCAAATTATCAATTTTTTCTTTCTATCTGGAAACATATTACATCACCCTCTTAAACATTTTTTCTAATTCATAATTTGTAAATTTCATTATCGATGGTCTACCATGACAACAATTATACGGGTTATCACACTTTACCAAATCATCTAACAAGGTCTCCATCTCTTTTAAACTCAAATGTTCATTGGCTTTAACACTCATCTTACAAGAGGCCATCTTCGCTAGACTATCTAAAAACCTATCTTTATTGAAGTTTTTTCGATTAGTTATAACTAAATCAACAATGGTCTTTAAGTTATCTCCTTCAAAATTTTTAGCTAACCATGTCGGATGAGCCTTAAAAGCAACTGTATTTATACCAAATTCTTCAACTTTAAAACCTAACTCTTCTAAAACTCCTTTATTTGCCATAAACGCTTCAAAATCACTCGCCGTAAGTTCTATTTTTAAAGGAACCAACATCTCTGTAAATGCCACTGTTTCTTCAGCAAACTGTTTTTTAATCATTTCATAATTCACTCTTTCATGAGCAGCATGTTGATCTAAAATAAACATCCCATCTTCATTTTCAGCAATAATATATGTACCATGCACTTGCCCAATTGGATAAAGTTTTAACTTCTTTAATTCTTCGTTTTTTATAATTTTACTTTCATCATCTGAGGTTGCGTTAAAATCCATAGCTGTTTGAACAACTTCTGTAACCTTTACATTTGGATCATACACATGTGGATCAATAAATGTATCTTTAACTTCATTTAACTTAGTATCAACTATAGCATTAGGGATGAGCAAGTTATTATATAAAGCTTGTTTAATCGTCGCATATAAAATGCTAGTTAATTCCTCTATCTTACTTAATTTAACATCTTGTTTAGTTGGATGAATATTGACATCAATCAAAGTTGGATCTGTTTCAATCTTTATTACAACAATTGGATAAAAGCCTTCATGTTTATATGTGTTATATGCATCATTAATTGCTCTATTTATATCATTATTACGAACAATTCTACCATTGATAATAGTATTAAAATGATTTCTATTTTTTTTTAAAATACCTGGCTTCCCAACATAACCAACAATTTCAAAATCATCTGTACTAACAGCAATTTCTAACATATTACTTGAAACATTTAAACCATATATTTCATGAATCGTTTTAAGCAAGTTGTTACTACCACTAGTTTTTACAACCACTCGGTCATTATTCATCAAGGTAAAACTGATATCAGGTCTAGATAAACCTAGTTTTTCGATAAATTGAACACAATGATTTAACTCAGTCGCTTCGCTTTTTAAATATTTTAGTCTTGCAGGAGTATTATAAAATAGATTAGTTATCTCTATACTTGTCCCTTGTCGCAAACTTGAAGGTGAAACATCATCGATTACTCCCCCTTTAATATGCACACGAGTTCCTGTATTACCATCACAGGTTTCCATGTTTACCTCAGAAACACTAGCTATACTTGCTAAAGCTTCTCCACGAAATCCTAGTGTTTCGATAAAAAACAAATCATCATCTTTATATATCTTACTAGTTGCATGTCTTGAAAAAGATAAAACTGCATCTTCTTTATCCATGCCACTACCATTATCAACTACCTTAATACCCATAAGTCCACCATTTTGAAGATATACTTTGATATTAGTAGCCCCAGCATCAATAGAATTTTCAACTAACTCTTTTACAACTGATGCACATTTCTCAACAACTTCCCCCGCCGCAATCTTGTTAGCTAAATTCTCACTCATTACTCTAATCTTATTCATAATCCACCTCCAATAATTGATGGTCTTATTTCATAATATTCATCAGAGATATTAATACTTATTTTACTAGCTATACTAAATTTAATAAAACCAATTCCCTTAATAACTAAATCACTATTAGCATCTATATCCACTTTATAAGTTAAATCTTCTTTTATTCTTCTTCTCTCTACCCTCAAAGAATTATCGATATAAAGAGTTAAATTATTATCAATCAAACTAGCAATATCGATATCTAATAATTTTAAATAGTGTTTAGTTACTAACTGATATGTTTTCGGCTTAATCTTTTCTTTTACAACCGTATTATACTGATTATTAGATATAAAACCTGGAGCATCATAAATATCACAATTGTCTTTACGTAATAAAATAAATTCTTGAGTAGTATTTTCTTTACTACTTACTGTTATATCACTACCAGTTAAAGCATTGATTAAACTGCTTTTACCAGCATTAGTAAATCCCACTAAGACAAGCCTTTTATGTTTTTCCAAAATACGGTTTATCTCACTTATGTTTTCTTTATTCTTACTACTTATTAACAAAACATCTTCTTCAATACTATAAATTTTCTTAATATTTTTAAGTAGCTGATCTTTTTTTATATTCTTAGGAATTAAATCACTTTTAGTAATAACTAAAGTTTTAAAAGATTTAATTTTCTTATACATAGTTATTGCTTCTTCGCTAATATTTAAAAAATCAACTAAAAATAACACATGTCCCTTTTTTAAATCAATTTGTTTTAAAATATCTTCATTATTTTGATTCTTACCTGCACTAATCATTTGACCATAGTGTTTTAATTTAAAACATCGCATACATAAATCGTTTTCAATCTTTGGAGTATAGCCCAATTGTTTATCATTATCAGTTTGTAATTCTATACCACAACCAAGACATTTCTTCATAACTATCCTCCTTTTATTTTCAG
>CAZEMQ010000087.1:0-4553 GCA_964513435.1 uncultured Muribaculaceae bacterium | reverse complement strand
TGCAATATCATCTTTTTATAGAATTTTGACTATAATTATAATTTTTCATATATTCTTTTAAAACTTGAATCATTTTATGATATCCATCCTCACTCATATTATTTGCAACAAACTCACCATGCGGATATAATCCCCTTTTTTCAGCCAGATGATTATCACCAAAATCCCATATTTGATAATTCGCGTTAAACTCTTCAAAGCTTTTACCTTCTGACGCTTTAATAAAACTTGTTGCTGCATCTATAAATGATCCACCATTTTGTAAAATCCAGTTTTCTATTCCTACTCCTCCTAGACCACCTTGAGGCACTTCTCCTCGATTTGGCTTATATACTCCAGCTTGTTTTAATACTTGTTTTGCAAGCAAAATGTTAGCAACCACATACTTATATTTTTCTGAATCTACTTTTTGTATAGTAGCAAGTCTATCTTGTAAAGCCATATCGGTTGAATAAGAAATTCCATCTGTTTTTTGTGTAAAAGTAATATCAATATCAACATTAATATCCTTATCAACTTGTACTCCTTTAAGTCTAAAATCACCTGAACTAGTTATTTCTAGTGAATTTTCTTTTCCAAAATTCCTTAATAATATTTTCTTTAGTTTTTCTAATTTTTGAGGATTAGATAATATTTTTCTATCTAATCTCATTATAAAGTCAAAATCTCCATCTCCTGGTTTATTTGTTCCCCTGCCAGTTGAACCTGTATCAATTAACTCCACAAAGCCTTCTGTTAAATCACCATCTATACTAGTTTTTAAGCGTAATCCTAATTCTTCAAGAGATTTCCTTATAATATCATTTATTTTATTTCTCTTAACTTGGACTTCATAATTACTTTGTTCTATTTGAGAAGCTAAATACTCTGTATCCTCACATATCAAATTTTCAGAAAACGTATAATTATTTTCATCATAATATGATAGACCATCCATTTGTTTTCTTAATTTATCATAATCATTTGGAGTAAATACTATTTTACCCTCTTTATTTGCAACAGGAATATAAAATCCATTCATAGCAATTTCAAGACCAACTCTTAAATCATAATTATCCATAACTATATAATCAATTTCACTAGAAGCAACCCCAGTTCTTATTCCATAATGGTCTGAACCCAAAACACCAGTATAAAAAACTTCCATTTTTGACATATCATTTTTAACATCATAAGCTTCACTACCAGTTCTTGTTGTTATAAATCTATCATCATTTTTTAAAACAAACCAAATAGGTCCATAGCCTCTTGCAGCAGTACTATCAATCTTATCTTTAATTGATCCATCTGATTCAATCATAGATACATCTGTATCTAATGGAGTTGCATCACTATCTGCATTAGCACCAAGATATTCTTTAGAAACACTACCGTTTTGTAAAATATTTCTTAAATAAGTAATATCTCCAATTCCTTTGATGAAATCCCCTTTTTCTAAAACCATTTCTGAATTAGAAGCTTTTCTGTTTCTAGCATCCGCAGTTTTTATTTTTTGATTAATATAACTTTTCGCCTGCTCCAAAGTATCAATTCCTGCAAAACCACAAAACATTTTTATAACTCTATCAGCTAAATTATAGTCTATTGTCCCGTCTGGTGAAAGCTTTTTAGATAACTCTAAAATATCAGTTAAAGTGTCTCCCGTAGTAGTAAAAGTATCGGTTTCTTTTTTACCTTTCATAGTATTATTATAAAGAGTTGCTAAATGCTTACTGAAAATAATTAATTCGTTCTTTTGAGATTCATTAAGTGAATCATATTGAATTTGTCCTGATTTTATACTTTCATATAACTTAGAACCAATCTCAATATTTTTTAAATAAGCATTTACAGATTTATTGTTTGAACCAAAAGCAGATTTTATTAAATCTGAAAATACAGTAATTTTTTTACCCATAGTTGATAACCTTTTAAGTACTGGAGATATCATAGAATAATCATCAAAGTTAAACCCTTGAAAATCTGGATGTAATATTTCAAAACAAGAATATATTTTTCCAACTATAGGGAGATGGTTTTTAATAAATATATTTTCAATTTTGTTAAAGCTCTCAATCGGATTAGATGTATTTAACAATTGATTTGCAAGTACATATCTAAAGTTATTCAATTCACTTGAGTTTGTTAAACTAAGACTTGATAATACATCTGCTATTTCACTTATAGTTTCTAGGTTTATTTTTTCAGACTTTATAATAAATTCTTTAAAGTCATTTCGTAATCCAACATCTTCTACCTTTAAAAATTCTGAAATAACTTTTAATCTATTTTCATTTGCCATTTTCGAATTATCCAAGTCATTAAACAATGGAATCATCCAAGACAAGCTTGCAGAAAATCCACAAACAACATTAGTATCTCCAAATATATCTAATAATTCTGGGTTCGCATTAAAGTCATTTAAAGTAAATTCTCTATTATAAAATTTATTGCGAATATCTTGTGGCACATTTTGATTTAAAAATAATGTTGGGTTATTATCCTTAAAATGATTTGAAATATTTTCATCAGAATATTTCATTTCTCCATCAATAATGGCTTGCATAATTGTACTATCTAACGCATTTAATAAATCATCTTTAGAACTCGGATCGAACCTAAAATTTCGCAATTTATTTGCTTCAAAAACCCATTCAATATATTTTCCGTATGAAAGCATTATGTCAAGACCATCTTCAAAACCAAATGTCTGTTTAATAGCACTAACTAAATTAACTTGACTATTTCTAGGTTCTTCACTTACAATATCAACTGGCATATATTTAAACAATACTTCCAATTCAACATCTTTTAAAAATTCTTTATACGATTCATTTGATAAAATAAATTCAGAATTGATTGTTCTGTTATAAAATGCCTCTTGTAATTCTTTCGGAGCATCTTCACTCAAAAACATTGAAGGATAATTTGCTATTAAGCTTTGTGGTATAATTTTAGGATATGCCACACCTTTCTCAATTATAAACTTTTTAAAAGCCTCATTTATTCTTTTTTGTATTTCATCAATAGTATCTTCTTTAGAAATCTCTACGCCGTCCAAAGTGCTTTTTTCATTCAAAATAGTATCAAATACATCACAATATTCAGTAATAAAATTCATTACACCATTAAAATCCGTTTTTTCTCCGATAAAATTATAAAGATTTTTGTAGCCACCTTCAGCTAATGTAATATATATTGGGCTAAAGCAAGTTTCCAAATCTTTCCCCTTTAAATATGGTATATAATCAGGGTGTTCTACTAAAAGCCGTGGAGTAATACTTTTAGTATAAAAAAGATTTTGCAATTCTTCTGGGGCTTGTTCTGAAATAAATAGTTGTGCATTTTTTTCTCTAAATTCACCAGTTATATCCCTATAGTCTAAAGGTCCGTGTGAAATATCATTTGGTCTAGCTGTTATCATTTTTTTCATTACTTCATAAAACTCATCTTTTGTATATGGTCTTTCATTTTCACCATACAGATCTCTTCTAGAAAAAATACCATAACCAGAATATACTGTAAGATACAAACTCATTTCTTTTAACATTTGGCAATTATTTTTAGTAAAAAAATGCCCACATTCATTATCAAAATCAATAATATTTTTTAGTCCACAAATAACAATAAATGTTAATACATCTGGTTTTTTTAAGATATCCAAAGGGATTGGAATATCATAGCCTTGTGGCAAAGTTTTTAATTCTTCAAACATTTTATCTATCACATATTCACTATGTTGATTAACTCTTTTTAAATATTCTTGCATTGATGAATATTTAAATAATTCATTATACTCATCATTAGATAACTCAATAACCTGTTGATAACGGTCTTTCTTAATTGTTTTTTCTAAAATACTGTCAGTAATTTGTTTTATGTATTCTTGTTTTTCTGATTCACTTTTTTGACTGTTAATTTCATAAATAAATTGATAAATATTGGTACTATCAAGTATTAATCTAGCTATATTTCCAAATTTATTCATAAAATCTTTTACTTGGATATCAGTTATATTAAATTCGTTATCATCATCACTTTGCAAACAATAGCTTAAATCTTTATTTTTATATAAATCCCAATTAGAAATTAAGTTCACAAGTGAAACTTCACCTTCGTTAAAGTACCATTTTTTATAATACATTGTATCCTCATTCTCTTCTTGGGATATTTCAAATAATCTATCTTGATAAACACTTTTCATTCTTGAAGAATAATCACTCGGTCTAATTTGGTCTTTTACTAATTCATATAAACTTGTATTTAAATCTTCAACTGATGCATCAATACTCATTAGTAATTGCCTAAAATCGATATTATGTCCATATTTGTTTAACAGTTCCCAATCCAATGTTTTTGCTTTTTCAATTCCAAATTTTTTAACTATACGACGATCTCTTTTGGCTAAACAAGTTATTGGAATTTTATCATCCAATTCATATTCTATATATTCTCTAAAAGAAAGGTTGCCTCTATAAATCCTATCTAATATATTTTTAGGAACTTCTAATCTTTTCCCAAATATTTGTCCTTTTCGATACTTATAATTCATGTGCACCACCTACAATACAATT
>CAZEMQ010000086.1:0-4556 GCA_964513435.1 uncultured Muribaculaceae bacterium | reverse complement strand
GGACATGGTGGTCTTGATCCAGGTGCTACTTATGGAAATATTTATGAAAAAGATATTAATTTAGAAATAGGTCTTTATTTAGAAGAAGCTTTAAGTGAGTATGGGGCAACAGTTATATTGACACGTGATGGAGATTATGATTTAAGTAATGGAGTAACAAATCATCGAAAGAAAACTGACTTTGATAATCGAATTAAAATAATAAATAATTCTTATACAGATTTGTATTTATCAATTCATCTAAATTATTTAACTGATACTAGGTATTATGGAGCACAAGTGTTTTATAATAAAGATAATAAAGATTTAGCTGCTAATATTCAAGAGTACTTAAATGATAATTTAGATACTGATAGGGAGATAAAAATTATTCCAACGGAAACATATATGTATAAATATTTGGAGAAAAGTGGGGTGTTGATAGAGTGCGGATTTTTGTCAAATGATTCGGAAAGAGAAAAGTTGGTGACTGATGAGTATCAACAAAAATTAGCCATCGTAATTGCCGATGCTGTTGTCAATTATTATAAATAATGGATAAAAATAAGGGGATGTTAAAATTCACTTAGTTATCACATTTTTTTAACACTAAAGACATTAAAAGTTAGTATATTTATTGTGTCGTTTGTGATATAATGGTTATAGTAAAGGCGGTTTAGTATGTGAAGACAAAAACGTTTAAGACATTAGATGAACAAATTGACATACTTTCAAGTAAGGGTTTAGTTTTTGATGATATTCATAATGCTAAATCAGTTTTACTGAGAGAGAACTATTTCTTTTTAAGTGGTTATCGGCATGTTTTTTTGAAGCCTGATAGTAAAACTTTCATTGAAGGAACAAAATTTAGAGAGTTATATGCAATGTTTTCTTTTGATAGGCAACTAAGAAATATTATTTTTAAAAATATATTGATAGTTGAAAATAATTTAAAAAGTATATTAGCATATGTTATGAGTAAAAACCATGGTTTTAAAGAAAATAATTATTTGAACCCTCATAATTTTGTTAAAGATTCAAAAAGAACTAGACAGATTAACGATTTAATAAGAAAGATGAAACGGCAGATAAGTGTAAATGGTAAGCAACATGCTGCAACAGCACATTATTTAGTTAATTATGGTTATATTCCATTGTGGGTTGTTGTAAAAGTATTATCTTTTGGAATTGTCGGTGAGCTTTATACGATTTTACAGTATCAAGATCAAAAAGAAATAGCAGAATTATTTGGAGTAGACATTTATAGTATGGTAGAATATTTGCCGATTTTAGCTAATTATCGTAATTTGTGTGCTCATGAAGATATCTGTTATAACAATAGAACACAAAAGATAATTGAAGATACTAAATATCATAAATATTTATATTTGCCAAAAGCAGATGATGAATATATTTATGGTAAGAATGATTTGTTTGCTTTAGTAATTATTTTAAAATTTATTTTAAAAGAAGATGATTTTACTTTATTTATGAATGAAATTAGTTATGAACTCGATTCTCTTTCGGGAAAATTAAAGACTATTAAAATAGATAAAGTATTACATGCTATGGGATTTCCTAATAATTATAAAGAGATTGTGAGGTTGGATTGATATGGATGAAAATTTGAATGGAAATGGAAATGTAGAAAGAAGTGTGAATAATAAAGTTTCAAAGAATTTAGTTACTTATTTAATTATATTCTTTGTTGGTTGTTTAGTAATGTATGCTGTTGTTTATTTCTTTCCAATAGCTATTACTGAAGATGTAATTAAAGAGATAAAGGATGTTACGGTAACTGATACTGGTATTGCTGATGCTGTTGAAAAAGTTTATGATGCTGTGGTAGTTGTTTCGACTTATAGTAATGGTACAAATATAGCATCTGGGACAGGATTTGTTTATCGACAAGAAGGAAATACTTATTATTTGTTAACTAATTATCATGTTATTGAAGATGGTGATCAAGTAATAGTAACGTTTACGGATGGTAGTGTAGTAGAAACAACAATTGTTGGTCATGATGAGTATTCGGATATTGCTGTTTTGTCAATAGAAACAGATGAAGAATTGACTGTTGCTGAAATTGGTGATAATTCCGAAAGTAGAGTTGGTGATACAGCATTTACTGTTGGGGCTCCACTTGATAGTGCATATTCATGGACTGTTACTAGAGGTATTATTTCTGGTATGGATAGATTGGTAGAAGTATCAATTAGTAGTTCTTCATCAAGTGATTATGTTATGAAAGTTATTCAAACTGATGCTGCTATAAATTCTGGTAATAGTGGAGGACCTTTGTGTAATGCAAATGGTGAAGTTATTGGTATTACTTCATTAAAATTGGTTAGTGATGGTGTTGAAGGAATGGGATTTGCTATTCCAATTGAAGATGCTGTTGAAACTGCAGAAAAGATTATTTCTGGTGAAGCTATTACTTATCCTTATATTGGTATTTCGATGACTGATTTTTCTACTAGTTATGTGCAATATTATAGTTTAATAAGACAGTCTGGTTTAGAAAGCGGTGTAATTGTAATTTCTGTTGAAAGTAATTCCCCTGCATCAGAAGCTGGTCTTAAAAGTAATGATATTATTGTAGCTATTAACGGAGAAGAAGTTGTAAATGTTGCTTATTTGAAATATTATCTATATCAAAATAGTGTTGGAGATACAGTTGTAATTACTGTTTATAGAAATGGAGAGGAAATAGACTTAGAGGTTACTCTTGGTTCTAGTGGGCAAACTCTGTAGAGTTTGCTTTTTTTTATAAAAGATTATAAAATATTATTGGTGATGATAATGGATGTGAAAATTAGAAGAATTAGTGCTTATGCACTAGATTATATTTTTTTGTTTTTGTTTTTAACAATGGTTAGCCAGATTAGATTTTTAAATCCTACCTATGAAGAGTATGCAACTGCATATGATGAATATGCAGAGTTTTATGAGGATGTTTCGATGAGTGATTATTTAGAAGTTTTACAAAGTGATGAATATCAAAAGATAAGTTATGATTTAGATAGATATAGTATGAGCATTACTATAGTGACAATAATTATTTATTTGGCGTATTTTGTAGGTTTTCAAAAATGGAATAAAAATCAAACTCTGGGCAAGAAAGCTTTTAAAGTGAAAGTAGCTAGCATGGATGGTAAAAAAGTAAGATGGTGGCAGTATTTACTACGTTTTACAATTGCTTATAATATTGTTTTAGAAATATTATTATTGATTATATTGTTGGTATGTAATTATCAACAATATAGTATAGCAGGTAATATTTTAACGGTGATAGCTTCGTTTATTCTTTGGGTTAATATTTTTTGTATTTTATTTAGAAAAGATGGACGAGGGTTGCATGATTTATTGGCAAAAACAAAAGTTGTTGATGAAATATCAAAAGAAAGTGGTGAAGTTAATTAATGGCAATAGATAAAGTTCGTGAATATTTAAAACAATTTGATAAGGATAAGGATATAATAGAGTTTGGTGTTTCTAGTGCAACTGTCAAAGATGCAGCTTTGGCAATTGGCTGTGATGAAAATCATATTGCTAAGACATTATCTTTTATTGTTGATGATATTCCAGTGTTAATTGTTTTAGCGGGAGATAAGAAAATTGATAACTCTAAGTTTAAACAAACTTTTAAATGTAAAGCTAAGATGATATCTTTTGATAGTTTGGAAGATTTAGTTGGTCATGAAGCAGGTGGGGTGTGTCCTTTTGGTATAAAAGATGGTGTTGAAGTATATTTGGATAATTCTTTAAAAGAATATGAGCATGTTTATCCTGCTTGTGGAAGTTCTAATAGTGCTATTAAACTTACACTATCTGAGCTTGAGAAATATTCTAATTATAAAACTTGGGTAGATGTTAGCAAATAAAAAAAGAAGTTTAGGCTTCTTTTTCTCTTTTTAAACTGGTAATTTCATCTGGGGTTAAAGCATTTGGTCTATCAAGTTTATATGTGGTAACATCAGTTATTTGATAAAGCTGTTTTAAAGTTTCAAATAATTCTACGTATTTACCAAATGCCCCATCCATGTTTTGAGAATCTATTTCTTGGCATATTGGTATAATGTGATTTAATAATATTTCTTCTGCAATTATTTCTTTTTGAGGATCTTTAGATAGTGCATCTGCTATGAGTCTTCCATAACAGTCGTATTCTACTAAAAAAGAAATATATTGTAATCCATTTTGGAGATAGTTATCTCTAAATGCAACAATTTTATAAAAACAATCTTCGGAAATTTCAGTTCCTAATGTAGTGTTTACAAATGTAGCGATGTACCACCATGAAGAATTTCCAGGTCGGTATCCGTATTTTCGCTCAAGTGCTTTCATTGCTTTTTCAATGTCTTTATCCGTTCTATTGCGATCTTCAGAATATCTACTACAAGAATAATCAAATGGAAATCTTTTAAAGTATGATGATCCAAATACTCTACCATTGGCATCACATCCGTATCCATCGCGATCGGCACCTCGCAAATCATTAATGAGATAATGTCTGCAAGACCCACATTTTCTTTTATAGTTACTCATTATTTTTTCCCCTTTGGTGTTGAATAGTC
>CAZEMQ010000085.1:0-4593 GCA_964513435.1 uncultured Muribaculaceae bacterium | reverse complement strand
AAATATATAGTTTTATACAATAAGACATAATAAAAACCTATAAAGTGGGTCTCTCTTTTTTTTAGAGTCCACTTTATAGGTTACATTTTAAATTAATTACTCTTTTTATATTTTAGAATACTTTTTTAATCTAAATATTTTTTAAATGTTTTAAATTCTTGGCTATCTTCCAGATTGGTTTCTGATAGCTCTTGTAATAATTTCTTTTGCTTACGGTCAAGCTTTGTTGGAATAATTATATTAATTACAGCATATAAATTACCTTTACTAAATGAATTTGGAGTTTTAATTCCCTTACCTTTTAATTTTAATTTAGTATAGTTTTGAGTTCCCGATTTAATTTCTAAAACTACATTACCATTTAAAGTAGGTATTTCTTTTTTACAACCTAAAGCTGCATCTGCAATTGTAATTGGAACTTCTAAATAAATATCTGCCCCATCACGTTCAAATATTGGATGTTCTTTAATTCTAAACTCAATGAATACATCACCATTTGCACCACCATTTATTCCCGCATTACCTTTACCACTAAGACGAAGTTGAAATCCTTCATCAACACCTTCTGGGATAGTTACAGTTAAAGTCTTAGTTTTAGAAACTACTCCTTTTCCTCGACAATCATCACAAACTGTTTCGTAACTCTTACCTACTCCTCGACAATCGGGGCAAGTCTTTTGAGTTTGCATATAACCAAATATTGTTTGTTGTTGTTCTAATACTCTTCCTGCTCCCCCACAAGTCTTACAAGTCTTTTCTCCAAAACCACCTTTGCCATGACATCTACTACATTCACTTGTCAAATCAAGTTTGATATCTTTTTCACAACCAAAAACTGCTTCTTCAAAAGTTAAGTTTAATACAACACGAATATCTTTTCCTCTACTGCTACGGTTAGCACTATGTCTTGAACGACTTCCACCAAAGCCAAAACCACTAAATGCTCCCCCGAATAAATCTCCTAAAATGTCATCTAAGTTGATATCACCAGCATCAAAACCAGAAAAGCCACCGCTTGAATCTCCACCATTTTGAAATGCAGCATGACCAAATTGATCATATTGCCTACGTTTTTGTGGGTCAGATAAAACTGAATAAGCTTCACCAATTTCTTTGAATTTCGCTTCTGCTCCAGCTTCTTTATTTATATCAGGATGATATTGCTTAGCTAACTTTCTAAACGCTCTTTTTATTTCTTCATCAGTAGCAGTCTTACTAACACCTAGAATTTCATAATAATCTTTTTTATTCATAATCCCCATCCTTATTTACTAAACTTTCTAACTGTTTTAATTTCTTTTCTATTAAATCAAAAGCTTTTTTAATAGTTTTTGCATCACTTATATCAATACCAACTTTAGCTAAAATATTTAAAGGATAATCACTTGCTCCAGATTTTAAGAACTCTAAATATCTTTCTTTAGAACCTGGTGTATCTTCTAAAATATCACTAGCAATGATTAATGCAGAAATTAAACCAGTAGCGTATTTATAAACATAAAATGGCGTATAGAAATGAGGAATTCTTGCCCATTCATATTGAATGTTTTTATCAACTATAACATTTTTTCCAAAATATAATTTATTTAAATCATAATAAATACTACACAATGCCTCAGCTGTTATTGGAGTATTTTTTTGATATTCATCATGAACTATTTTTTCAAATTCAGCAAACATTGTTTGACGATAAATAGTTGTTCTTATCTTATCTAAAAAATTAGTTAAATAATATATTTTCTCTTCATCTGTCTTAGCTAATTTATAAAAGTAATCATCGATTAATACTTCATTGACAGTTGAAGCTATTTCAGCTAGAAAAATAGGATATTGAGCTGAATTATATTCATTAGCTTCATCTGAATAATAACTATGCATAGCATGCCCTAGTTCATGAGCAAGTGTTGATACAGAATCATATGTATCTTCATAATTTAAAGATACATATGGATGAGTTTTGTAAACTCCCCATTGGTATGCACCACTTCTTTTATTGGCATTATTATATACATCAATCCAACCATTACTAAATGCTTGTTTCAAATCATTTATATATTTTTCCCCAAGTGGGCTTAAAGCATTGATTACATGTTTTACACCTTCTTGATAAGGGATTTTTACACTATTGTTATTACCCATATCAGCATAAATATCATATAAATGACTTTTAACATTTAAATATTTATTTCTAATTTTAAAGTAACGATCCATAAGAGGTAAATACTTATGTATTTCTTCAATCAAAGTGTTATATACATCAATACTAATATTATCACTATATAAACTTTGTTCTATTGGACTATTAAATTTACGAACCTCACTTGAAAAGAAATCTTCCTTAATTACTCCTTTATAAGTAGCAGCAATAGTATTAATTAAACTTGCAAAATATTTATACATCTTATTAAATGCTTGTTTTCTAACATTTCGATTATTACCACTCATAAAAGTAATATAATTTGAATTTGTAAGTTGCACTACATTACCATTTTCATCTTTGATTTTACCCAAATCGATATCAACATTATCTAAAGCATTAAAAACTTCATCTGAAGTTCCAAAAGCATTAGCAGCCAAAGCTATAATATGCTCTTCTTCTTTACTTAGGGTATGTTCTTGATATCTAAAAATTCTTTCTAAAGTAAATGCGTATTTTTCTAATTCTTTATTTTCCTTAATATATTCTTTTATTGTTTCATAAGGAATGCTTAATAATTCACTTCTGGTAAACGAAGTTTTTGAATTAGCCATTTCTACTAATTTATCAGCTTTATTCTTATACTCCAATCCTTTTTTATCTGCCATATCTTGATAATGATATAAATATGAATAGACATATATTTTTTCAAGCAAGTAATTACAACGCATTGAAGTATCTAAATAAATTTGTAATCTTTTAGCATCAGAAACTATTTCCCCTTGCATGAGAGCAATTTTATCTAAAAGCATAAGTACCTCAGTATATATTTCCTCATACTCTTTATCATCTTTAATAATATGTGTAATATTCCATTTATATTGTTTATCTATTTCATTTCTAGTTTTTACCATTTTACTCTCCAATTCCAATAAAGGTTCTATTGCTAGAACCTTTAATTATTTTTCTTCATAAGTTGCATCTTCAACTTTTTCATGATCATCATCATTATTATTGTCATTATCTTCTTCTGCTTTTTCTTGAGCTTCTTTAGCAGCTTGTTCATAAACTTTGCCTGCTAAATCCATAGCGACTTTATTTAATTCTTCAGTTTTCTTCTTGATTTCATCAGTATCTGTTCCTTCAAGAGCTTTCTTAACTTCTTCAATTAATTCCTCAGCTTTTTCTTTATCTTTTTCATCTACTTTATCACCTAAGTCAGATAAAGCCTTTTCACAAGCAAATACACTTGAATCTGCTTCGTTTCTAATTTCAGCTTCTTCTTTTTTCTTTTCATCAGCTTCTTTATTTGCTTCTGCTTCTTTTACCATTTTTTCGATTTCTTCATCGCTAAGATTAGTTGATGAAGTTATGGTAATTGATTGTTCCTTGTTTGTGCCCAAATCTTTGGCAGTAACATTAACTATACCATTGGCATCAATATCAAATTTAACTTCGATTTGTGGAACACCTCTTCTTGCTGGTGGAATATTTGTAAGTTGGAAGTTTCCTAGAGTCTTATTATCTCCAGCCATTGGTCTTTCCCCTTGAAGTACATGAATATCAACTGCTGGTTGATTATCTACTGCTGTAGAAAATACTTGAGATTTACTTGTTGGAATTGTTGTATTTCTTGGAATTAAAACAGTCATAACATTACCAAGAGTTTCAATACCAAGAGAAAGTGGTGTTACATCTAATAAAACGATATCATTAACTTCTCCGGTTAAAACTCCACCTTGAATTGCAGCACCCATAGCAACAACTTCATCTGGATTAACACTCTTATTAGGTTCTTGACCCAATTCTTTTTTAACTAATTCTTGAATATATGGAATACGAGTTGAACCACCAACTAATATTACTTTATCAATATCACTAGACTTTAATTTAGCATCTTTTAATGCCTTCTTAACAGGTTCAAGTGTTGAATCAAATAAATCACGACATAAATCTTCAAACTTAGCTTTAGATAATGTCACATCCATATGAACTGGACCATCATCATTTTGAGCAATGAATGGCAAACTTATTTGAGCATTAGTCATGCTTGATAAATCTTTCTTAGCTTTTTCAGCAGCATCTTTAATTCTTTGCATAGCCATTTTATCCTTAGATAAATCTATGCTATTTTCCTTTTTAAATTCATCTACTAAATAATCAACTATTCTTTGGTCAAAGTCATCACCACCAAGACGATTATTACCACTAGTTGCTTTAACTTCAAATACACCATCACCTAGTTCTAGTATAGATACATCGAATGTACCACCACCAAGATCATAAACTAAAATAGTTTGTAACTTATCTTGTTTATCAAGTCCATAAGCTAAAGCTGCTGCAGTTGGTTCATTGATAATTCTTTCAACTTCAAGCCCTGCAATTTTACCAGCATTCTTAGTAGCTTGTCTTTCAGCATCATTAAAGTATGCTGGAACAGTAATAACTGCTTTAGT
>CAZEMQ010000084.1:0-4656 GCA_964513435.1 uncultured Muribaculaceae bacterium | reverse complement strand
TTTTTTTGAAATTTTTAAAAAAAATATATTTTGTTTTTCATCTTTGTGGTATAATAAATTTAACATAGGGTAATGCTTATGTAGAAAGGAGTGTATGTTTTGACAAAAGAAAAGGAGGTTCCAAAAAGGAAGAATGTAGCAATTGAACTGTGGCGTTTTTTGATAGCATTGGCTATTATTGGATTTCACACTGGCTATATCATAGCTAGAAGTTGTGATGGCTCGCTAGGGTATTATATGGAAACTACAAATTGGTTCTTTGGTTCTAGTGAAGTGCTATTGATATTTACTTTAACAGTTGGATATTTTATGGTATCGCACTTTAAAAGGCGTAATGAAAACAAAGAATATGCAGCTCGAAGTGCTTCATCAAGAGCTTGGGAGTATACATGGTCAAGAATTAGAGGTCTTATGCCAGTATTAATATTGGGATATGTACTAGGGATTTTAATTTCAACAAAATTCTTTTATCCTGATTATACTTTCCAACAAGTTTGTAGCATGATCATTAATAGTGCTTGGGAATTTTTAGGGTTCCACTCTGTAGGATTACGAAGTTTAGGTAATGAATTTTTCAACCTAAATGGAACGCTATGGTTTATTTCAGCAATAATCATTGTAGGATATTTCCTATATTGGGGATTGGCTAAAAATGAAGATTTTATGTCTGGAATTGTTGCACCATTTTTATTTATCTTCCTTAGTGGATGGTGGTGTTTTACAGATACTAGAGCAAGTCAAACTGCTTGGTCAACATTAGGATTTCAAACTGCATCAACTATTGGAATGGGAGGCTCTGCAACCGATTCAACTGCTGTAATTGGCTTTAACAATGGATTGTTATTTGTCTTACTAGGTATGCTTGGAGGAATGATTCTTTACTATTTAATTCAAAAGTTAAGAACTCGCAAATTTAGTTCAAGTACAAAAACATTTTTGACAGTTTTAAATATAGCAGCATCAGCTTTGTTATTGTGGTATACAGTTTATCCAAGTACATGGTTTGAGTTGGAAAGATGGACAGTTTCATTGCTTTGTATTTTAGTTATTGGACTTAGTTTGTTAAATATAGATGGTTTAACAAAAGTTTTAAATAATAATGTGACACGTCCATTATTTGAGTATTTAGGTGGATTAGCATTATATATTTATATGTTGCATTATCCAGTAGCAATATTAGTATTAAGAATGTTTGGACAAAATACTGAGGCGACGACTTATTCATTTTGGTTAGTGTTCATTCCAACAGTGCTAATTACAATTATTTTGAGTAGTGTTCTTAAAGCTTTAATGGATGCTACAATTTTACAGAATAAAACAGCAAAATGATAATTAAAAAGGTCTGTCTTTGATAGACCTTTTTTGATAAAAGAGTATAAAGGTGGTAAGGTATGAAAATAATATCAAGTAATGAAGCAGCAAATTTTATTAATGATAATGATATGGTAGCTATTTCAGGTTCAGGTGGATCTGGTTCTTGTGAAGCTATTATTAAAGGAATTCGTGATTCTTTTTTGAGTACAGGACATCCTTGTAATATTGGTGTTACTTGTGGTATATCTCCTGGTAATTTGACAGAAGCTGAGGTTGGCATGAATATGCTAGCAAAGCCAGGTTTAGTAGGAAAGGCTATATGTGCACATTTGGGTATGGGGAAAGTTTTTGGTAACGCTGTAGGAGAAGACCAATTTCCAGCATTTGCTTTGCCTTTGGGAGTAATCAACCATTTATATAGAGCTATTGCTGGAGGAGAAATTGGTATCGTTACTCATATTGGTTTAAATACTTATGCTGACCCTAGATTCAATGGTTGTCGTGCTAATAAAAAGGCGGAAAGTTTACCAGATATGGTGTCACTAATCAATATTGATGGAAAAGAGCAATTATTTTATAGAACTTTTAAAATTGATGTTGCGATAATAAAGGCTACGTATGCTGATGAAGATGGAAATCTATCTTTAGAACATGAAGCATTAATTGGGGAACAGTATAATATGGCTATTGCAGCTCATAATTCGGGAGGAATTGTTATAGCTCAAGTTGAAAAGATAGTTCCAAAGGGTTCTTTGAAAGCGCGTAATGCTATAATCCATTCGTCTTATGTTGATTATGTAGTAGTGGCAGAGCCAGACTTATCTTTAGGAGAATACAACATGCCTATTTATCGTCCTGAAGTAACTGGAGATGTTAAAATGCCACTAGAAGATGTCGAAATTAAACCTTTAGATAATCGAAAAGTTTGTGGAAGAAGAGCAGCGTTGGAACTTAAAAAGGGAGATGTCATCAATTTGGGCGTTGGAATGCCTGATTCCATTGCTAATATATCAGCTGAGGAAGGTTTTTCCGATGACATTTATTTATCCATTGAAACAGGACCAATCGGAGGAGTACCTGTTGGTGGTATTGCTTTCGGAGGTTCAATAAATCCTGATTCGATAGTATCTACCGCAGAGCAATTCGATGCTTATAATGGAGGTTCACTTGATATGGCGGTTTTAGGTCTCGCTGAAGTTGATAAATTTGGTAATGTTAATGTCTCTAAATTTGGTCCACGAGTTGTAGGACCAGGAGGATTTATCGATATTACTCAAAGCACTAAAAAAATAGTATTTATAGGAACCTTTACAGCAAAAGGATTAGAAGAAGAAATAAAGAATGGTAAATTAATAATAAATAAAGAAGGAAATAAAAAGAAATTTGTTGATAGTGTTGAACAAGTGACATTTAGTGCCAAACAAGCCATAATAAATAACCAAGAGATTTTATATGTAACTGAAAGAGCAGTATTTAGATTAGATGATAATGGTATTACTTTAATTGAAGTAGCACCAGGAGTGGACATCAACAAAGATGTGCTTAATCAAATGGAATTCCGTCCGAATATTACTGAAGATTTAAAACTAATGGATGAACGGATTTTTATAGATGCAAAAATGAATTTACACTTGTAGTGTACATATTATAGTAATCAAATCCTATATTATATATATGTGCAAATTGAATTTCACTGCTCAAAAAATAGATAATGAATATCTATCTTGTTGGACCGCTGAACAGTTCCGGTGGTCTTTTTTATGTATTATTTCATATACTTTTGTAGGTGATGATATGGAAGGTATTAATTTTGGCAATCAAGAAATAAAAATTATTGATCGTAGTAATATTAATATTTCTGGAGTTAATAAAATTGTTAGTTTTGATGATGAAGAATTTTTGATGGAAACAATTATGGGTAATATTAGATTGCTTGGAGAAGGATTGGAACTTCTTAAATTAGATACTAATGATGGTAATGTTAAAATAAAAGGACATATCAACTCTTTAACTTATATTGATGGTAATAGTACTAAAATTAAAGAAAGTGTATTTAACAAGTTGTTTAAATAATGACTAGTAATATACAAATACTATCTTTATTGGCATCTTTTATATATGGTGTTATATTTTATTTGTTAACTAGATTTAATTATTTTATTATTGAAAGTAAAAAATTATTAACCAAGTTTATGGTAACACTAGTTTTTATCATCGATATAGTGATATTGTATGTGTACTTAATGTATAAAATAAATAATGGTTATTTTCATATATACTTCGTATTTATGCTAATATTAGGATATATACTGATGTATAAATGTTATAATTCTATAAAAGTTTTTTGTAAAAATAGTGTAAAAAAAATAAAAAAAAAGTAAAATGACTTTTATCATTTTACTTTTTTTTATATAATTGTTATGATTACTGAGGTGGTTATTATTTGAAAAGAAGAACAAAGAAGGAGAAGAAAAGATTGTTTGTCATATCTAGTATGATTGTTATTTTAATGGTTCTATTAATAAAATCAGTTGCTAGTGATTGGCAAGAAATAATGAATAATAATTATCAAATAAAACAATTAACTGAAGAGTATAATGCACTTTTAAGTGAAGAAGAGCAATTAGAAAGTGATGTAGCTAAATTGCAAGATAGTGATTATATTGCTAGATATGCTAAAGAAAAATATTTATATTCTCAAGATGGAGATACAATAATTAGAATGGACGATTAAAGTTCATTCTTTTCTATTATTTTGTCAATTAAGCCATAATCTAAAGCTTCTTTAGCAGATAAGAAGTTATCTCTTTCGGTATCATTAATAACTTTTTGTAAATTTTGTTTAGTATTGTTAGCTAGTATTTTATTTAATTTATCTTTTAGTTTAATTATTCTTTCAGCTGCAATCTTTATATCTGTTGCTTGACCTTGAGCACCCCCGATAGGTTGATGAATCATTATTTCAGTATTGGGAAGGGAATATCTTTCTTGCCCACTTGAGAGTAAGAAAGCTGCCATGCTAGCACACATTCCAATTCCAATAGTAATAACTTTACTAGATATAAAGTTCATTGTGTCATAAATACTCATTCCAGAAGTTATAGAGCCACCAGGACTGTTGATGTATAAATAGATATCTTCATGATTTTGATTATCTAAGTAAAGTAGTTCACTTACAATAATGTTAGCAACATTATCGTTTATTTCTCCGCTTAAAAATATTATTCTATCTTTAAGTAGTCTAGAGTATAAATCATATGCATATTCTTTATTACTACTTTTTTCAATAACTGTTGGTATTATATTCAATTTAGTCACCCTATATAAATAATAGTAAAATAA